>JBHLRC010000004.1:0-53665 GCA_048882965.1 Candidatus Thorarchaeota archaeon | reverse complement strand
CCAAAGAATCACTTCTTTACTTAAACAAGAAGCCAGCAAGCCATCAGAGAATGCAAGACCTCAAAAGATTCTGAGTCTTATCAAGAGCGATGTCTATGAGGGGAAACTGGGTTTCGGCTTTTTTAGCTTTCATGTGTATTGGATTCATCGTAGGTTCAGTACTTTCATTTATGGTTCCTTACCAAAATGACGGATTGGTTGTAGAGGGAGACCTTGGTATCTTGGATGGACTCACAGCACCCTATTATGCTTATTTTCCTTGGAGATCTTATAACCAGACTATAGACATCTTCCTAGATTGCACAAATGGATCTCTTGACATTTTGGTTCTGAATTTTACTGAACGGGAGTCGTGGTATCATGGGGAGAATTACTCAGCATATTATGAGGCAAGAAATGTGACTAGTGTCATGACCACTGTTGAGATAAATCCACCACATCGTTCGATTGATGTCATTCTGCAGACAAATTACGGAAACGTATCCATGAGCGTGAGTATTTACGGTCACTGGATGGAGTTTGATGAGTCAACAGCAGGGAACTCTCTGTTGGTGGCGATACCCTTCGGTTTGGGTGCATTATACTATGCCACTAAAGAGTCAAAGAAAGATGATAGCTCAATTGGAGCAAATCCTATCTGAATCAATGTATAGCAAACCAAGTTAGAATCCCAGTAAACACACCACTCTTTCTTAGATACCTGATGTGCAGCAGGACAATAGCTTAAGAGCGAATTAGATGAATAAGTAGTTGTTCGAGTCAGGAGATGAAACAAAGATGATGAATAAGTTGCAAGACCTCATGAATGCTAAAGCCCCAGTACAGTTAGTGGTGGATGCAATAACAGACAGAGCGCATCACAAGGTAGTGAAGGGGATCATCAAAAATGTCAGTAGGGAATATGCTGAGGTCGCTAGAACTGCTACTGGTGATGAGAAGTCCCAGTTTGGTACTGATGAGGTGCGAGTAATCATCCCAATCGATAAAATCGCAGAGATCATCTACGGTAGTAAATAGATGAGTGGTCCTCATCTTGATGTCCTATAGGTGTTGATGGCATTCTCCCAGTATAGTTTTCGAAGGACAGTGAGAGGTAAATCAAGGCCATTGATGAACGTACCTCCAGTGTCTTTTGTGTCTGCATCTTCGAAGGGTAACGGCTCATGGCGGACATCAGTTTCCCATAGATACCTCTGAGCAATATATCGTGGGCCAAAATACTCAGTGTCACCACGATTCGCTGACAGGTCTGTGCCGAAGAGTATCCTGTCAGAGTATTTCATCAGGAAATCACGGGCCTTCTTGACATCTTTACTCAATTCTCTGGCCATCCATCTTGACGATGCAGTGTCAAGAATGACATTCGGAAATCTATCCAACCAAGTGGCAAGAGTAGGAAGTCTGTGTATCTCAGGTTGTGCTCCGAAGTGCGGGATTTGAAAGACCACATTAGGATGACGTTCAAGAACGTGCTCCAGTTGGCTTAGATTTTCTTCCTTTGTCCCATATTTGGATGTGTCCTGATAATGTAACTCAAAGTATGTGTCGGGGTCTGCGACGTGAATTATGATAGGGAGATCGTTGTCTTCCAGTGCTTGAAATACTGGTTCTAACTTGGGACTGTTAATTTTAAACCCGCGAGGGACATCTTCAATATAATCACGCCATCGAGGACCAAACCATGTCTTTGCTAGTGAGTACCCCTCATCCTTTGTACGTCTTATTTCTTCAATGACGGGGTCTACGTTGTAGTGAGCTATATCCCTGAGGGACAGATATTTAGCAAAAACGAACCTGTCGGGGTATCGTTCTTTTGCAACCTCGAATCCTTCCTTTGAGTGGACTATACCTATCTGTGCAGTCACACCATATTCATCTTCGATCTTGAGCATCCTCTCAGTGGTGTCGATCTCTCCGATGTGCGTGTGTGCATCAAAAATGGGACCCTTGTATTTCCACTCGTCTGTCAAGATACACCAAGTAGTGAAACTATCACGCATTGAAAAGCCATTCTGTATTGGTACAATTCCTGCTTCGATGCACAGTTTATTTTGGAGATATTCTCGGAAGGTAGAAGGAGAATTCTCAATGAGAGTAGTCGTTCTTCATGGGAGTCCAAAAAGGGGTGGGAATTCTGACACCTTAGCGGAGTATTTCGTAAAAGGAGTAAAGGAAACAGGTGAGTTCGAGGTCATAGATTTCATCCTTAATGACATGAACATCACACCGTGCCAAGGATGTGAATCATGTATGACCTCTGAGGGACACAAGTGTGTGATTGATGATGATATGCATCAAATCTACTCGGTCTTTGAGGATGCAGATATTGTGGTTTGGGCAACTCCGATGTACTGGGGATATATGACATCACAAATGAAGACTGCATTGGATAGAATGGAGGCACTGGCAATGGATGTCAAGAAATACTGGCTCAACAAGGAATTCGTCGCAATCCTGACCTACCGTCATCACTACCAGTCAACGATTGGATTCTTCGAACGAGTCCAAGATTATTTCAAGTTCAAGTTCAGTTCTCTGTTGTACTGCTCCAAGAATGAGAATGGACCAGAAGATTTCCATGTGTCAACATGTCAGGAGAAATTGGAAGAAGCAACTAGTCTTGGTAGGAAAATTGGTGTCAAAATAATCAATTGAAAGTCATCTTGCTCAAGAGTTTTTAGACAGATTATAGAAGCATGAATGGAGAAATATGGATTTGTCAATGAACTCTGTAGCTCTTGTGAAGTACAAACAGAATGTCAAACAGACGCTTCAGGATGGACTGTCGCTTATCGGTGGATTTGGCGTAATGGGATCTCCTGTGTTGATTAAACCTAACATCTGTACGATAAACGATGGCACGGGGTATTCAGTCACCCGAGTCGAAACCATCAGAGCATTGACAGAACTGCTTCTTGAAGCAGATGAGAAGTTATCAATCAAGATCATCGAATCTGATAGTCAGAGTAAGTTCGTGGAAGAAGCTTACCAGAAATTCGGATATACACAGCTCTGTGAAGACATGAAAACCGCAGGTTTTGATGTTACTACTGTTGATTTGAGCAAAGCATCGAGAATATCCCTGAGTTTTCTAGGGGACTATTTCGAGAATCCAGAATTGCCTGAAGTTCTCTTTAAGGCGGGGTATTTCATCTCAGTAGCCATTCCTAAGACGCACTATCTCTCTTTTGTGACCGGAGTGCTGAAGAATCTCTTTGGGGTGCTCCCAAGAAAGGACCAAGCATTCTATCATTCAAAAATTGATGAGGTGATTTTGGATTTGGCGAGGATAATCAAGCCACAGCTGAATATAGTGGATGCACGAGTCGGTATCGAAGGGTGGAATGGTCCCAAGACACGAGAACTAAACGCATTCATCCTAGGTCATGGGGCAGTATCTGTCGACTCAACAATGGTCAGACTGATGGGCTTTGAGCCGGAGCAGATTCCTCATATCATGCGAGCATATCCTTATGATCTAGGAACTATCAACCCTAATGTGCTTGGAGAGGCCATCGATTCGATTTCTGTACAGTTCAAATCTCCGAGGACCTAGAGAAACTATGTTTCAAATGCATACTCTTGAAAAGCAATAATCCAATAGAATGAATATGCAGCGAGTCCTTTTTCTCTGTACAGGAAATTCAGCAAGAAGCCAGATGGCAGAAGCATTACTAAAACATCTTGGCGGTGGGGAGTTCGAGGTGTTCAGTGCAGGAATACAGCCTAAGTCCGAGGTCAATCCATTTGCAATAGAAGTATTGAAAGAGAAGGGCATTCCAACAGATAGACTCCATCCGAAACATGTCAACAATTTTGTGAATTATGAGATTGACCTTGTTGTAACTGTCTGCGATAATGCCAAGCAATCGTGTCCACACTTTCCTGGTGCAAAACAGATAGAACATTGGTCCCTGGAGGACCCTGCAGCGTTTCAAGGAACTTATGATGAAATCCTCTTTACATTCAGAGAAACTCGTGATGAGATTGAAAGACGAATCAAGATTAATATTCTGAACTTGTAGTCTTGTGATTACTTGTCAATCCAGCCCTCAAACTTTCTCTGAAGTGCTTTTGTATAGACCTTTCGCCAGTCATAATCCACCTTATCGCACCACCTGTAGACAATCTTTGGATGGATATACGACTTGAGTGAGGTACCTAGATTCCAAGTTCGACAGTCTCTTGCAAGTGCGTAATCGGTTTCAATCTTCTTTTTAGCGAGTTCAGCCTTCTTAATGCGGTCCCTGGCTGTAGCTACTCCTTTCTCAGCACTAGCTAGTCGCTTTGCAGATTTTTCCTTCCACTCATTGAAAGATTTCTGTTGTTTTTCCAGAGATTCTTTGCTCCTCTGATGTCGTTCTCTGGCTTTCACCAGTCCAGCCTCGGCCTTATCCAGTCGGTTTCGAGCTCGTTCAATTCTTTCTTGAGCTTCTTCCAATCGTTGTTTCTTAGTGGTCTTGCCCTTGCGGCTACTGGCACGGGTACGACTTTTTTGAGACCTAGCATTGTCCCAAGTTATCTTGGCCTTGTCCCGTTTCTCCCGCCAAGCTCTGACTGATGCCATGTTCTTCTCAACTGATTGCTTCTGTTTTGAGATACGGTCCTGTTTCCCTTTCCGCAGCTCATCTTCTTTCTTCTTGACCTTCCTAAAGCGAGCCTGTTTCTCCTTGAGCTTGGTTTTTGCTTTCTCGATTCTGACAGCAGCCTTCTTGATGCGTTCCTTGTATCTTTCTGCACTACGGCTCCATCCCTTTGGGGCTTGCTTTGTATGATTCATCACACGAGCAACCTCGAGGTTGGCTCGCTTGAAAGCCTCCTTCTTGATGAAATCAGGATCTATCTTCTTTGCTTTACCTTTCTTGAGTTCCTTACGCATGGTCACAGATGCATGATAAGTGCGGAAAACCTTCGCTGTGAGTTCGGGATACACCTCACTAAGGAACTTGTTTACATGGGTACTCTTGATGGTTGGAAATATTTGAGCAATCTTCTTGGGATCCCCACTAGTCTTCTTGCTCTTTCTACTATTAAAGGAGTCAAGACGTTCATTTGCTTTGTAATAGAGTTCTTTCAATACATCATGGACCTCTGATGGCATCTCAATCTCCTTATGCCAATGGACACTGTCTTTTCCAAGAAAGTCAAAGACAACTGAGGACTCTCGGAATGTCAGATGTTCAACTCTGAGTGTGGTTGCTCCAACTGTGTCAGCCTCCTCTGGGTCCTTCTCATCCCCCACCCGTAGACTAAGACTGTCAATCAGATAGCATGCTGCAGCAACCATCCTCCTCTGAGGTTTCTTGGATTGCAGACCCTCCATGATGTGTTGACGAATGTCATCTATTCTTCGCTCAACTCGGAGCGCTTTATCGAACTTGGCTGCTTCTCGTTCTTGTTTTATCGGTGTGCTATCATGAAGCCAGATGTATTTCACCTTGCCAGTCAGTTCATCAGTCCACTTTGCAACCCACATGGTATCAGGTGCCCATACAAGTTCTCCCCATTCGTCCCCCAGATCTTCAGCGCTTTCTGGACTTATGTTGAGTGTGATGTCTTTCTTGGTGGCACCCTGTTTCCAACGTCCTCTCAGAGGGTGTTCCCCTCTGCCCATGAAGATGCCTGAAGGTTCTGTCTGATAGTTGCCAAGCTCCATTCTTTCACCATCAACAAGAGCATAGCCATACTCTTCCTTCAGTTGTTCGCGAACGACCTTTCGCTCTTCGCGAGCCGTTTTCTTCTCTTCAGAGGTCATGTTTTCCTTTTGGGCACGCTCTTTCTCAACAACACTAATCACCTCACTGAAGTCAATCTCATCCACTCTCAAGACTGGCTCTATCCCAATGGCTTTGCTGAAATCAGTCATGAAATTCCGAGCAAAGACAGGGTCCTCAACATAGGGAGTACCAAGTTTCTTGACCCAAGCCACAGCCATCTCTTCTTGAAGTGGCGAGAGAGGGATTTCTCTATCTCTTACTCTTATAGAGAGACCACGAGGAGGTGGTGGTTCAATGACAAGAATGCCGTTGTGTATCAGTGATTCCATGAAGATGCCTCTTCTTCTGTCGTTTCAAACCGGTGGTAACAAAAGGCTTACGCTGTTGAACTAGATAAAATCGATAGTGGTGCGGCCAGCGGGATTTGAACCCGCCTCAGCAGCTTGGAAGGCTGCGATCCTAACCAGGCTAGACTATGGCCGCATTGAGGGCAAAGACTCTGTAGTCTTGATTTAAGGATATTGTTCAAGTAGCGGAGTATCTAGTGCTGAAAACGCCTACATTTAACGAGTATGTCCATAACACTTCAGCACACACATGCCATGCCATCATTACCTCTCTATCAAATTCCAGATGAGTATCAAACAGTGATGCGCTCTCTTTAGTCAAATCTCCATGTGGAAATGCTCCAATACCTATAATTACAGGGACCGACGAATCGTGAGGTAGAAGGTTACGGAGACTTTCGAGAGTTGTTGGGTGTCCACCTTCAGTGGCAAGAATTGTTTCTACAATATCAGAACCAGATTTCAACTGTGAGATGAGGGTTTGAATTGTCACCTCGCGGATTCGTAACAGAGGCTCGCCTTTTGGGGGAACTCGCCCCTCGAGTAGGAGTTGCTCAATGAGCCCCACAAACCGGTCATAGTTGCGGGGCAATCTGACCTCTGGATTCACTTCAACAAAACGTCCATCTTGAAGGTGCAAGTGAACACTGAGAAGACCTTCTTTGCAGAGAGGTGTTTCAAGCAAGGACATGAGACTGAGAAAGGTGATATCTGGACGACCACGTCGTTCATTCTGAGAGAGCTTTGTCATTGATTGTCCATGATGTGTCTGGTCAAGAAGAAGTTCCGAGGGTTTTTTCCCGCGACGTGTTGCATGTTTCTGAATCTGCTTGAGACTGGATATCTCACGAGGTACAAGTTCAAGTGCACAGTCCAGGAGAATGATGTGTAGCATTGATTGTCTCCAATAAGACTGTTCAACACGAACGATTTAAGCAGTTTGACCATTAAAACAGAATATCAGAGGATTGGTAATGAATAGAAGAAGACACCCAAGAGCTAAGACACGACGACTTAGCCAGGCAAGGGTGAACATCCTCTGGGAACATGCGAAAAGAGAGGCAAAGGCTGGAAGGCCAGATTTAGCAAGACAACGAATAATTAGTGCGAGAAGACTGGCACAGAAGACCCGTTCGAAAATCCCCTATCACATTAGAAGAAGAGTCTGTAAGACTTGTGGAACCCTTCTTGTTCCAGGTGACACATGTAGAGTAAGAGTTCGACACAACAGGTCACGACATGTCACTGTCACCTGTCTTAGCTGCGGAGCAATCAAGAGATACTACATCAATCAGTGACACAGGCATAGGTTAATCAGCATTGCCACATCAAACGAATCGATTCACATGGCAGGACCAAATCCTAGGAGAATTAAAATCACATGGCAAGAACCAGCGATGATGCAGATAGGGAAAGCTGGTGTGTCAGACAGTGTTGTCGCAGAGGCAAAGAGACTATTGAAGAAACATCAATACATCAAGATCCGCATTCTACGGAGTGCAATCGGGGAGTCAAACAAACTGGAGATTATGAAAGAGCTTTGTGACCGGTCCGGAGCCATGCTAGCTGGTGTACGAGGGAACACAGCTGTGATTCACAGGTTTAGTGGTCTAAGAACATAAAGAAGTCTTCATATGGTTTCAAAAATGTCGACTTTCCTCAAACACAACGACAACCTTTTATGCGGACTCTTGACGGTGGGTCCAGCCTTTTGAGGTAGGTCACTCGCCGAACTTGGATGAGGTGACCTGTTCTCAATGAGATTGGTGACAGACAAATGCCCACAGTCTATGATATTCCTGCAAATATCCTCATACGACGACTCGCTCAGGACCTGAAGTCCAGAGAGGAGATCACCGCTCCAAATTGGATGCAGTTCGTGAAGACCGGTGCCCATAAGGAACGAGCTCCTGATGATCTTGATTTCTGGTATGTAAGATGTGCAAGTATTCTCCGGAAGGTGTACATGAACGGGCCAATTGGGACTGAGAAGTTGCGCATCGCGTATGGAGGCAGAAAAAGACGTGGTGTAAAACCAAACAAGTTCCAGAAGGGAAGCGGGGCTATTGTTAGAACCGCACTCCAGCAGCTCGAGAGAGCTGGTTTCGTCAAGAAAGAAGGAAAAAAGGGGCGGGTAATGACCGATATTGGGAGATCCTATATGGACAAACTGTCAGCAACTCTCAAGAAGGAACTCTCACAGGCAATTCCAGAACTTGAGAAGTACTAATCTAGGTGACAAGGCACAATGAGTGATGATGAACTCGAAGCCATCCGTCAAAGAAAAGAGGCGCAACTTCGAGAGCAGGCACTCAGGGAACAAGCAGCTGAACAACAAGCAGCTGAGGCTCATGCACAGAAGGAGGCTCTGTTAAGACAGATCCTGACTCCTGAGGCGCGTGCTCGACTCACAAATGTCAGATTGGTAAAACCTCAGCTAGCAGAGCAGATTGAGCTACAGCTTATCCAACTGGCTAGCTCGGGTAGACTGCGAGGCCGGGTGACCGACGAACAATTGAAAGGTCTCCTGCAACAGCTCCAAGGAAAGGAACGTGAACGAAAAATATCATTCAGATGAATGGCTGCCAAAGGTGAATAAGATGGCAAGAAACAAACCACTAGCAAAGAAACTGAGAATGGCCAAAGCAATGAGAAGCAACTCCTCAGTACCTACATGGGTCATTATGAAGACCGCCGGTAAGTTGAGAAGAACACCTGCGCAGCGAAACTGGCGTCAGTCTAAGTTAAAGCCATAGAAGGGTGGGCATAGATGTCTAAGAAGAAGAAGAAAGAAACAGAGGTTTCTGAAGAGGAACCTGAAATTGAAGAGGTTGAAGAGATCGAGGAAGTTGAAGAAGCACCTGCTGACGCTAAGGAAGTGAAGGCACCTGAGGAAATAGAGGAGCCTGAAGAAGAAGAAGAAGAGGAGATCATTGACGAACGAATCTATACTGTACCATTGAGAAAAGCATATTGGACAGGGAGTAGACTTCGCAGGTCAAACAGAGCTGTCAGAATTCTCCGTAAGTTTGTAGAAAGGCACATGAAACCTGAGGAATTGCTTATCCAGCCAGAGGTCAACGAGCGGATCTGGGGAAAGGGTATTCAGAAACCGCCACGAAGGGTAAGAATCCGAGCAACGAAGAATTCAGACAATCTTGTGCGTGTCTATCTAGCGGAGGGATAGTCCGGAATGATCGCCCGAACAGACTTTGAGGGCGATTCAAACGTTGGAGCCTTTGGAATCGCCACAGACCGTTTTGTATTTGTCAGCTCTAATATGTCAGAGAAGAGTCTAGATGTATTAGAGAAAACATTCAATCTGCCTCTGGTACAGGCTACAGTGGCAACTCTTGATGCAGTAGGTCTTGTTTCTGTGGCAACCTCAAACGGGATTCTTGTTCCGTACACAGTATCTGATGATGAACTAACCGAGCTGAGAAGTGCTTCGGATATCAGAGTTGATTGGTTGGATGACAAGATGACCGCACTTGGAAACATTATCATTGCAAATGATAACGGTGCCTTGTGTCATCCCGACTTTGACTTCAAAGCCAAGCAGAAAATCTCAGACACACTCGGAGTAGAGGTAGTTTCCGGCAGTCTGGCAAAACTACCAATTGTCGGTGCAAATGCAATAGCAACAAACCAAGGTGCAATAGTCCACCCAATGGCTACGATTGGTGAAATTGAACTCCTAGCACAGCTGTTAAAAGTACACGTAGAAGTCGGAACAGTGAACAGAGGAAGTCCATACACGAGTTTGGGTGTATTGGCAAATATTGATAGTATGATTGCAGGAACTGAAACAACAGGTGTCGAATTGGCACACATAAGTCAGGTCTTGGGATTTGTATGAATGAGGTGTAACTTGGATGAGTAAGATTTGGCGTGCATCAGGCGTCTACAAAAAGAGGAAGAGAACATTCAGATTCAACAGGGAACTACTCGGTGAAAAGGCCTCCCATGTCAGGGAAAAAATCCTCTCTGAGTTGGGTAGTCGACATCGAGTGAAACGCAGGGAGATCACAATTGATGAGATTAAAGAGATCAAACCCGAAGAGATCACGGACTTAAACCTTAGAAAACTACTAGGACTGGAGACGGAGTTCGAATGACCGAAGATTCACAAGCTACGCTTGAAAAGATGTATAACGAACAGCAGATGGCTGAAACGAATCTTGCTCTATTGCAGCAACGTATTGAAGTTGTCCAAGTATACCTCACTAACTATCGGTCTGGCCTCGTAGTTCTTGAAGAGATAGAGAGAAGAAAAGAAGGCGAGGAGATGTTGATGAATATTGGAGGTAGCATCTTCGTCCAAGCCAATCTTGCTGACAAAGACAAAGTACTTCGTGGGATAGGAAACGGTGTTCGTATAGAACAGAGTGTTTCTGATACTAAAACAGCAATCACTGAATCTATTAAAAAACTAGAGGAGCAGCTTGATTCTCTGACCCAAGACTATCAGAAGCTATACGCATACTCCACTCAACTCAATTCTCAGTTCCAACAATTAGCAGCGCAAATGCAAGCTGCAAGGAAACCTGTTGAGGAGGAGTAGCTTAGTTGTTCGAGAAGCTCAGAGGAGCACTTGACACAGCAATAACTAAAGCTACAACTAGAGAACTCAATGAAAAAAACCTCAAAGATGCAGTATGGGAGCTTCAAATGGTCCTCATTCAAAACGATGTAGCCGTAGAAGTTGCTGAACACATCTGTGAGCGCACTAAGGAGAAAGTACTTGGTACAAGAACTGGAAGACTTGAGAATATTACGAGTGTCTTCAAAGCAGCTATTCATGAATCAATCTTAGAAGTTCTCACTCCAGAACACCCACTTGACCTAATGGAATTTGCCAGAAATCAGAAGGAGAAGGGAATGTCCACCACGATCCTTTTTGTTGGAGTCAATGGTACAGGGAAGACAACCACGTTAGCCAAACTTGCCAGTATATTCAAGGCGAATGGGTTCACCGTCGTGATAGCAGCAGGAGACACCTTCCGTGCTGGGAGTATTGAGCAGCTAGAGAAACATGCAGAAAGGCTTGGAATACGAGTGATAAAACAGGACTATGGTTCTGATGCTGCCGCAATTGCATATGACGCGGTAGCTCATGCAAAAGCAAGACACATTGACATTGTCCTTATTGATTCCGCAGGAAGAATGCAGAGCAACAAGAATCTCCTCGAAGAGATGAAGAAGATTGTACGTGTAGCAAACCCAGACCTGAAGATTTTCGTTGGAGATGCCTTGGCGGGAAATGATGCACTCTCTCAAGCAAAGGAGTTCCATAATGCGATTGGGATAGATGGTGCAATCCTTACAAAAGTGGACGCAGATCCTTCAGGTGGTGCAGCACTTTCAATTGCATTTGTCACTGGAAGACCTGTAGTCTATGTGGGAGTAGGTCAAAACTATCAAGACCTTAAACGATTTGACCCAGATTGGTTTGCAGAGAGGCTCATAGCTGGGAATTGAGTGATTGGACAGTTTTTTATACGACTCACTTATGAAGGCGGTATAGAACGCCTTGAGGTGTAATCAATGAGCCTGAAAGGTAGAAACTTTGTAGATCTTGCAGATTTCGAGAGATTCGAGCTGAGACAGATTTTAGACACAGCGCATGATTTGAAGCGACAACAGAAACGTGGCGAACCACACGAGATTCTGAAAGGAAAATCATTAGCCATGATATTCATGAAGTCATCCACCAGAACCAGAGTATCATTTGAGGTCGGGATGACTCAACTTGGTGGCCATGCACTCTTTCTCCAACCAAGTGGGACACAGCTTGGTAGAGGAGAAACAATTGGAGATACTGCAATGGTCCTGAGCAGATATTGTGACGTGATTATGGCTCGTGTATTCGGACACAATGAAGTCGAAGATCTTGCTAAATATGCCACAGTCCCGGTTATTAATGGACTATCAGACCTGCTTCATCCATGTCAGATAATGGCAGATATGCAGACAATAGAGGAGCACAAGGGAGATCTTGCAGGCCTCAAGATAGCTTACGTTGGTGATTCTAACAACGTTAGTAACTCAATCATGCAGGGTTGCACAATCATGGGTATGAATGTCACCATCGGTTCACCAAAAGGTTACACACCATCAGATAAAATGATGAAGAAAGCTTCTTCCCTTAGTAAGAAGTATAGTACAACTATGGAAGTTGTCAATGACCCGAGTGACGCTGTAAAAGGAGCAGATGTAATCTATACTGACACCTTCTTCAGTATGGGACAGGAAAAGTCAAAGGAGAAGGAGGATGCTCTCATGCCATTTCAAGTGAATAAAGCGCTAGTTGATAAGGCAAAGAGCGAGGTCATTGTTATGCACTGTCTACCTGCTCACCGCGACGAGGAACTGACCTCTGAGGTCATGGATGGTCCTCATTCAGTGGTGTTTGATCAGGCTGAGAATCGACTACATGCACAAAAAGCGATACTAGCACTCATTGTATAAGGAGCGAACAGCTTGCCTGGTGAAGTTGTAGCAATTGGTCGGACCAATGTCGATATCGACATGAAGGTCGAAACACTCCCGAAGGTAAATGACCATATCGTTTGTGAACACGGGAGAATTGCCTTTGGGGGGTCAGCTGCCAATTTTGCTAGCCAGAGCACGCGACTGGGTATTAAAACGATGCTCGTGAGTTGTATTGGTGATGATGTCTATGGTCAGCTTGTAATGAAAGAGATTACACGTTTAGGGGTGGACACAAGTTGCCTTTTAGTTCTGGAGCATCAACCCACTGGTATCTTTGTTCATGCTCATGATGGAAATGGTGACCGAATGGTTGTCGTCGAACCAGGTGCAAACAAGTTTTTGGAAAAAAGGATCTTAGAAGAAGAGAAACTACTTGATAGTAAACTAGTCCATATTGCTGGATCATTCCCCATGCTAATTGATAGGGTAACCGAAGTGACAACATCATATGGAATGATTCTTTCCTTGGACCCAGGACGCACAGGGATGCAACTAGATTATGAAAAAATCTTGAGAAGAACCGATCTCCTTTTTGTAAATCAAGTGGAGTTGAGAGAGTTCTTCAATATCAATCCAAACGAGAGTGCGCTGCGAGCCTTTGCAAAGACATTCCCAGGAATAGTTGTAGTAAAGATGGGAGCTAAAGGAGCAATAGCGACTGATGGATTTGAGTACTGTACATCGAAGGTCTTTGAAGTTCCAGTTGTTGACACGCTAGGAGCAGGTGACGCATTCGCAGCAGGATTTGTTACAGCATGGATGCGTTCAGAAAGAATTGAACAAGCGTTGAATGTGGCAAATGCTGTTGCTGCGCTTACTATCACTAAAGATGGGGCTCAAAATGGACAACCGACTCTCGATGAAACAGCCAAACTCCTTCGACGTCATCGGATTTCTATTGATTCAATCCTCAAGACCTTCAAAAGACGAGAAAGGCAAAAGGGAAAACCAAAGAGTAAGAAAAGTCCCAAGTCAAAGAAGGGACGTCGCACTAAATGAGTATTACCTCGGTCATATTCTACTTCTAATTTGCACATTACTTGGATAATAACATCATCTAGATGTGAGTGGAAATAGTATGCACCCGTTACTAGAAGAAGTCCTCAAGTCATCAGGTAGCAAACGTGAAGCACCTGCGAAGAAAGCAAAGAAAATGCCAAAATCAGCCACAACTGATGAAGAACTTGCTAGTCTGTTAGAGTCAGTCAATGCAAGAATCTTAGTTGTTGGAGTTGGTGGAGCTGGGAATAATGCAATAACGCGCCTAATGGAAGTAGGTGTTGAGGGTGCAGAAACCCTTGCTGCGAACACGGATGCGCAGGATCTTTACTTCTGTAACTCACATCACAAGTTACTACTGGGTAAGGAAACGTGTGGAGGATTAGGGGCTGGTAACAATCCCGATATTGGTGAGGCTGCCGCCATCGAATCGTATGAAGATATCAAAGATGTAGTACGAGGGGACCTTGTGTTCATCACTGCAGGAATGGGCGGAGGGACCGGAACTGGAGCTGCGGCCCACATTGCAAAAGCTGCAAAGGAGAACGATGCACTTACAGTAGCTATTGTTTGTCTTCCCTTCGATGTGGAAGGAGCCACACGTAAGAAGAATGCAACCAGGGGTCTCAACGCGTTGATGGAGCACGTTGATACACTCATTGCAATTCCAAACGAGAAACTGCTTGAGATTGCCCCAGACCTCTCTCTGCCAGAGGCTTTTATGGTTGCAGACGAGGTTCTTGTCAGAGCTGTAAAGGGAATTGCTGAACTTATTTCAAAACCAGGTCTTGTGAACCTAGACTTTGCTGATGTACGCACCACTATGAAGAATGGTGGTGTGTCAATCATTGCTCTTGGAGAGGCTCGTGGTGAGGATAGGGCGGAAGATGCAGTGATCAATGCTCTTCGCAACCCACTGATAGATGTGTCAATCGAGAATGCTAGAAATCTTCTGGTCAATGTCAGTGGAAACGCAGACCTGCAGCTTTCAGAGGCAAAGCGAGTGATTGAGATTGTCACAGAACAGGTCAATCCTGGAGCAGAAATCATCTATGGCGCACTCATAGTACCAGAGTTGGAGGATAGACTGAGAGTAACCATTATTGCGTCAGGAGTGAATTCTCCATATGTCTTTGATAAGACAGAACCATTCACACCTCTAGTCGAAGACCTGAAGAGTGACTTGGGTATTCCAAAGCTTACTTAGGAAAATGTGGATACTCAGCAAATGTTAAAAGCGGACCAAGGCTGACTCCAACCGACCTCTAATACTGCATAGGCAGTATAATTCAAGGATGTGAAATAAAATGGGTGTTGGTGAATTCATCAACGAAAGCAGACGTATTCTGAAACTGGCTACAAAGCCATCCAGGAAGGAACTCTGGTTGAGCACTAGAGTTAGTCTACTTGCAATGATCCTTGTAGGGATGGTCAGCTTCATAATCCAGATTGTTATGACCCTGCTCACCGGCAACTGGGGTGTCAACAGCTAAGACGGTCTGCAAGTTATGAAGCTTCTAACATTTGGAGGGTTTTCCCTTGGAAACAAGCACAAGTATCTATGCAGTGCGTACAACAATTGGGCAGGAACGTAGTGTCACAGACCTGATTACTACTGCAGTAATTGGTGAAACTGACGTCTGGCGATGTCCATTCTGCTCTGAAGAGTTCTCGTCTGAAAAGGCGACAAAGGAACACATGAGTAGTTGCAAGAAGAAGAAAAAGAAGAAAGGAAAACCCCAATTAGTATCAACAAACCAGTTACTTGGACGTGTCAAGGCGATTCTTGTTCCTGAAACATTGCGAGGCTATGTCTTCATTGAAACAACAGAGTTCAGGGATGTTGAGATTGCTATTTCTGGTGTCCCCCATGTACGAGGGCGAGTTGGAGGCAAAGTCAGTCTGGAAGAGATTGACAAATTTCTAGCTCCACCACCAGCTGCAGAAGGAATCTCAGTGGATGATGTTGTAGAGATCATCTCAGGACCATTCAAGGGCGAACGCGCAAAGGTTGTGCGTGTGGATGCTGGAAAAGAGGAACTCATTCTTGAGCTTCTAGATAGTCCATACACAATCCCTGTCAGAGTGCATGCAGACTTTGCCAAGATTGTAGAACGAGCAGAGAAGAAAGTGGAACCAGCAGAAGAGGGTGAAGAGGAAGAAGAAATCGTTGATGAAGATGCCTTCGACGATGAGGATTCATTCTGGGCTCATGAACCTGATGAAGATGAATAGTCCCAATATACCTCCAGATCCACAGTGCGCTGTCGTAATCCTTAAAACAGAATCTCACCCGACCGAGTCTATCCTCTTAATCTGACATTGATGCATAGACGTCATGTCTGGGGTGAAGAAAAGTGACAAAGAATGCAGTAGACCTCATAGGATATGCTACGGGTTTTGTCCTAATGATGGTCGACCCTAACGGATGTGTTGTGTACGCACCGAGTGTACTGCATCAGGAGTCGTGTTAAAATTGAGCGAAAAAGACGTAGTAGTAGATGCAATGGTTGAAGGAGGCAAAGCCAGTGGTGGTCCTCCAATCGGTCCTGCTCTAGGTCCAACTGGTGTAAACATCTTCCAAGTTGTGACAAAGATCAATGAGGTTACCCAACCATTTGCAGGGTTGAAAGTACCTGTAACAATCATCGTCAACCCAAACGACAAGAGCTTCGAGGTTGAAGTGGGAACACCACCAACAAGCGCATTGATACTAAAGGAAGTTGGCGCAGCTAAAGGCTCTGGGGAGCCTAATTCAAACATGGTTGGTAATATCACCATGGACCAGTTGAAGACTGTGGCAAAGGGAAAGGCAAGTGACCTCTCCGCCCTGACAATGAAAAGTGCAGTGATGATTATTTCAGGCACTTGTGGTCAAATGGGCGTTACAATTGAGGGTAAAACAGCAAAGGAGTTTCAAGCGGAAGTCCGAGATGGCATATGGGATGCCCAGCTGGATGAACCATTACGGGAGTGATAGTGCATGTCATATTCTATCGAACGAATTGAGGCCGCGGTTGCTGAAGCCCGTGCAGAGGGAGAGAAGAGAAAAATCAAGTTTGAACAGAGCTTCGATATGGCAGTAAACTTCAGGAAGAAAGAGCTTGACATTTCTAAACCTGAGAACAGACTGAATCAGGAACTGGTACTTCCAAATGTACTCATACCTCCCCCCAAGGTATGTGCTTTTGGAGACGGAGAGTTCGCAGAGAAAGCTGTTGAGGCTGGTGCTGAACGTATCATCTCAAAAGATGACATTCCAAGAATCGGTGAAGAAAAGAAAGAACGAAAGTCCTTGGCAAAGAGCTATGACTTCTTCATTGCTGCAGTTGATGCGATGCCCCTGATAGGTCGTTACTTAGGGCAGGTATTGGGATCAAGAGGTAAGATGCCTCGACCATTTCCACCACAAGCAGACCTGAGTGCCATAGTCAACCAATATCACCGAACTGTTCGTGTCAGGATGAGGAATACACCAACGTTCCATGTGAAAGTGGGACACTTCAAGATGAGTGATAGAGAGATAGCAGACAATATCCTTGCAGTTCTCAACTTTATAGAGAGTAAAGGCTTCTCTGAGAGAATGAGTAATGTCGTGGTCAAAACAACCATGGGGCCTCCAATCGAGGTGTCTGCTTAGAATTGGTGATTAAAGATGTCAGTATATGAGAAAACAATTCCACAATGGAAACAGGATGCTGTTGACACGCTGACTGAAACTATCAATAATAGTGAAATGATTGGTCTTGTGAATGTCGAAGGCGTTGGAGCCAAGCAGCTTCAGGGTATCAGGGACAGTCTCAGAGGATCAGCAGTTATCAAGATGGCACGGAATACACTCATGATAAGAGCACTAGAGAAGTCTAAGAAGAAAGGGATTAAGGATTTGATTGAATATGTTAATGGACCAGTTTCATTCGTTTTCAGTGATCAAGATCCCTTCGTCCTAAGCAAATTTCTCAGTGAAAATAAGACAGCAGCTCCAGCAAAGGGTGGCCAGATTGCACCAAAAGACATCATAGTTCCATCAATGAACACTGGTGTAGCTCCAGGACCATTCATCAGCGAACTGGCAGGTCTGAAAATTCCATCTAGAGTGAAAGGTGGCATGATACATATCATTGAAGACACTGTTGCAGTAAAGGCTGGAGGTGTCATCTCAAACGCGATGGCTCTGATGCTTGCGCGGCTGGGTATTGAGCCCATGGAATTGCAGCTCAAACTTATTGCCGCTTACAGTGATGGAGCAGTTCTCACTGCAGACAGCTTTGAGATTAATCTTGAGGCCATATTTAGCAGGTTCATTGCGGGCCATCAATACGCAGTTAATCTCTCAGTTAATCTTGGAATACCAACTGAGGAAACAATACCACTCATTATAGCAAAGGCCAACATGGAAGCCAAAAGTCTGGCTTTGCACCTAGGATTCTTCGTACCAGACTTGCTCAATGAGTTTTTGTCAAAAGCCAACTCAGAGGCATTTACACTGATTGCAGCTGTGGTTGAGAAGGATCCTGAAGCAATACCCTCTGAACTCCTTGGTCAGGTTCAAACAGCTGCTGCGGCAGCATCAACAGCGGCTGCACCCGCCTCAGACGCGGCTGAGCAGCAAGAGCCTGAAGAACCTGAGGAAGAAGAGGAAGAAGAAGTAGCAGGCATGGGAAGCCTGTTCGGATAAACAAAACAAGAGGTAACAACAATGGAGTACATATACGCAGCACTTCTGCTCCACAAGGCGGGTCAGAAACTCACTGCCAAGGCAATGGAGGCAACTCTAACCGCGGCAGGTGTAGATCCCGACAAGGGTAGAATCAAAGCTCTGTTGGCAGCCCTAAAGGATGTCGACATAGACGAGGCTCTCTCAAGTGCCGCTGCCATACCAGTAGCTGCTGCTGGAGCAGCAGCCGGTGGTGCAGCCCCCGCTGAGGAGAAGAAGGAAGAAGCAAAGGAAGAAGAAGAGAAAGATGAGGAAGAAGAGGTCGCTGGATTAGGTAGCCTCTTTGGTTAGTAAGGATGAAACATCCTTTTCATCTATTTCTTCTAAAATAAGAGGGCAGATGGGTTGCGAGCTTGTCTGCCCACTAAATCCTTTTTTTAACCTGGTAATTCTGAAACGGATTATTTTAACCCAAGAACACAAATCCTCAGGTGATATTGAAAAAACTGTGAAAATCGTTTATCACCCCTTAATGCAGGAACACTACGACAGGACCCCCGCAGGAGCTCAAGGAAGACTCGATACATCTGTTGAGATTCTGGGAAGTCATCCCGATTATGAGTTTGTGGAAGCCAGACCAGCTACCGAGGAGGAGATACTCCGGGCTCATGGCACACGAACCCTAGAATCTGTGAAACATGACTATGACTCAACAAGAGCAGGTCTACTCTACAAGATGGCGACTCTCGCTGCTGGAGGAGCTATCATGGCAGCTGAAATAGCCATGCAGGGTGCGCCTTCCTTTGCCTTAATTAGACCACCTGGACACCATGCATCTTGGGACTCATACTGGGGATTCTGCTACTTCAACAATATTGCTGTGTCTTTGCTTCATTTGAGAGCAAGGGGACTCATAGAGTCAGCCTATATCCTCGACTTCGACCTTCACACCGGAGATGGTAATATCAACATCCTCGGAGATGATCCGAAGTTCACCATCCATAATCCATACGGGAACGGCGATGACCAGTACTTGAAAGATGTAAAGTCGAACTTGGACTCTGCACCGGATGTGGACATTATTGTTGCGTCTGCGGGTTTTGACCAGTACGAGGAGGATTGGGGAGGAAATTTGTCAACTGATGCATTCTACAGGATAGGTAAGATGATGAACGAGTTTGCTGCGGAGCGGTGTGATGGCAGACGATATGGTCTTCTTGAGGGAGGCAACAATTTTCAAGATCTTGGAAAGAATGTACTTGCGTTCTGTGAGGGTCTTAGAGGGAAGTGATTTGATTATATGCGCGAAATTCTGATTAAAGCATTTAAGCGGCATATCAAGGAAACCTTGCCATTGATTGAACAACTGACAGAAGTCAATATCATGAGCAAGCCTTGTCCCGAATGCAAAGAGATTGGCGAAGTCATACTCCACATGGTGAGGTCCACAGAATTTTACATGAATGGGATAACAACCAATCAATGGAAATCGCTGAACTATTCCCTTGACCAATATGATTCCGCTGAAGCAATCATCGATCTGGCAACTGACGTATTCAAACGATTGGAAGTATATACAAGGATGATATCCATCGGTGATTTGGGAAGGACAGTAAAACCATTTGATCGGTCTGCGACCATTGGAGAACTACTTTTGGAGATGATCGAACACAGTATCCATCATCGTGGACAGTTGACAGTATATTATAGATTTCTTGGAATCAAACCGAAGTCTATCTCGTATATCATTTAGAAAAAAGTGGGAGGCAATATCCCACAACTAGTCTGGCAGGTCTTTGAAGACCTGGTCTATGGTTCTACGATACTCAGTGAAGGCGTTACGACCCTTTTCTGTCAACTTCAAGATAGTATGTGGTTTTTTGTCCAGAAACTCTTTCCGAACCTCGATATACTCAGCCGCCTCAAGCTTACTCATATGCGAGGACAGGTTCCCCCAAGTGAGTCCTGTCTGACGCATCAGGAAGATGAAGTCCGCCTCCTCGATTACAAAAAGCTGCGCCATTATCATGAGTCTAGCAGGCTCATGGATGAGTCTGTCAATCTCAAATTCGTCACTACTCATCACTTTCATCCTCCGGTGTTTCGATCACCGGATACTTTCGGACGAATAGAGCAAACTTGATGACACCTAGAACTAGGAAAACGAGTCCCCAAGAAAGCATGTAGATTGCCAGACTAAATGTTGCAGGGATGAAAACTGCAAGTGTGACCGCAAGACCAGTGATTGTCATCAAGGTACCGAATAGGTAGTACCGGTTTTGACCTGTCTTATCCTTCAAATACAGAGATGGTCCCCACATGATGAACCCAAAGACAGTTGGCAAGCATCTCCAAATGAAGTATCTATCAATTACACCAATGGTCAGTGAGTAGAGTACCGCTATTATGGAGATGAAGATTAGAAGGACAACCACAGCAACTCCCAGCGTGAGTTTCGGGGGCTCTTCCTCACGAAGCTTCACATATCCAGTTCGTGGGTAGGTATACCTTCTTCTGAATGCTTCAATACCCTGTGGTAGGAAGAGGATATAGAAAACCACGAAGATGGGCACAAAAGTCGATTTCAACATTAGGCCAGGGATAACAATCAACACAAGTCCGAGTAGGAATTCAGTGAGTCCATCTCTCATTGATTCACGATAGGTTACTCGTTCGAGTTCTAGAAGGTCTTTTTCGTTCATTCGTTGACACACACAAAGTTCTTTGTATAGCAAAGTACTTTGTAATAATATAAAGCTTCGTTACAAAGCAATATTTCAGGTGTTTATATGACTCAGTACGGAAGAAAGAGTAGGTAAAGCGATGCCACTGTACCAGATACTTAGCCCCCTGTCGGACTTTGCAGCCATGCTTGCTGCATATTTTGCTGAGATTTGGGAGTTCCTGATCTTTATCGGGAATATTTCAGCAGTGATAGTGGTCCTAGTTGGGGCGATTCTTTGGTTCACAGATGTGAACGCCGGGAGAGGTAAGGGGTTGGTCCTGAGTGGGATACTCCTTGCAGTGGTAGTACAGTACTTCGTCTTCTACCCACCAGCCTTTGTGATGAGTTAGGTATTTGATATGACTAGGGGAATGCAAGTCTTGACTCCTTTATGATTACCACACCCAGTACCTACTCTGGACTGGTTTCACACACACCCACAACGCCCGGGATTCTTTCCTGATTCCCGGGCACCTCATTTTGACTTCTCATAATGTCAATCGGAAAGCTTTATGTCCTTAGAACATCGACGCTGGGTGCAGGGCCCGTTGCCTAGCCCGGATAGGGCGCCAGCCTTCTATAGACAGGATTTACGTCTGAAGTCAGTTGGAGTTCGTGCGTTCGAATCGCACCGGGCCCGCCATTTCTTCTAAGACTTGAAGTCTATAGCTCGTGTCAACCACTCAGGGAGCTTCATGTCAATTAAAGATGATACATCTTCCATTGAACTGAGGGATTTTACAGCCTTGATCCTTGTTGCGCGCTTACCACCAACACCCGGGATAGCCTTCCATTGTGCGAGTGACATCTTTGAAGGATTTGTTGGATACGGAAGGACAGTGAGTGACCTTGAACCATGGCCTACAACGAATACATTCCTTGGAGGTGCGTCAACTGTCCCTCGTGGCATATGGCAGAGCAACGGATAGGTCCCCAACTGCCGGAGAAGGATATTGTTTCCAACTTCGCTGTCAACAAACACTGAGCGCAACACTGTCCCAGCAGGTGCAACCCGTTTGATCATCTCAATGTCAATCGTGTCACGGATCTCTTTTCGATGCCTGAAGAACTGATTTCTCTTGATTTTCTTCTTGTTATCTAGAGATAGACTTGTCCCCGGGAAACCAATAACCTGACGGATATTGATTCTTCGAACCATGAGTCCTTCTTCCAGAATCTGTTTCAGGAACTCCATGTTGTACTCCAACGTCTTCTTGGACTCTCCCGGAAGACCATAGAGTAGATTGATTCCAGGTAGAAGATGCGGGAGACCCCAAGGTTCTCGTATACCACCTACTTCATTCAGGATTCTGACAGCCTTGACAACTTCCTCCATGTCAGCCTTCAGATTGTTCCGATGTATCACCTCGGGATCTGTGGACTCGACTCCAAATGCAGCCACATCACCGGGAGTATGGTACTTCATGATGATCTTAGCCACTTGCTTCGATTCTTGGGGGTGATGTGCTATTGTACCGGGATTGACATTGTCTATATGCAGAACATCCAAGTCCGGAGCTCCGAGTCTTATCTTTGAAAATAAGTCTTCAATCACTGTTGGATTCGGAGTGGGAAACTCCACCATGCCCATCTCCTTGGACCCATATGTGAAAAGGTCTGCTTGGTGTCCAATTCGAAAAGCTCTGATTCCCAACTCATAGAGCGCTTGAATCTCTCCTGCGATAGCATTGGGGGTTCGTTGTTGAGGGGGGCCATATGAAGGTTCGACACAGAATGTACATCCACCTGTGATAAAGCGAGGACACCCTCGATAGGATTCGATTTCACAGATTATGTGACCATTAGAGAAACCTGGATGCTGCTTGACAATTGAAACCCCTCTCTTGACAAAACCCTCAATCTCAGTGGCATCCTTACGCACCAAATCAATGTTGATAGACTCAAGGTTTGCGTTAGGTTCTAGAGCCCTAGCCAAGACCAGTTCAGGGTCACCAGTCACAATGTAATCAAAGGGGGGTTTGAGAGCTTCTGAACTGAGTGCTAGTTTTCCTCCTTCAAGTCCACATCCAAACTTAGCCCATGGACCAACAAGGAACTTGGGAATATCCTCAAGTTCTGGGATTGAAAACAGCTCTCTTGCCTCTCTGACAGAAATCGGAGTTCCACCCACATACTTTCCAGGCACAATCATGCCAGCGATGAGAATTATGAGATCGGTCTTTGACCAGAGCTGTTGTGCATTCTGAAAACTATCTCGTACTTGGTCGATTGTCTGGTATAGGATCTCTGTCTTGGGACTTCTCGTCCAGATTGCACCTGCGATGTATCTGGGATAGATGCTGACATAAGGTGGAACACCGAGACAGGTGGGCTCGTCAACATATCCGTCTACAAGTGCCACACGACCCATATGCATCTAATCCACCCAGTATTCATTTCCATTCTCTGAAATTATCATATCCTGAGAATGGTATCTCATGGAGTCCATCTTCGGATTTCCACACAACTTGATTGTCTGAGGTGACTGAACCAATCTTCTTTAGTTGTGTCTTATGCTTCCTCGCAAGCTTCACAGCCTGCTCAAACTTCTTTGGAGGTATTGTAAGCACTAAAAGGAACTCTTCACCACCCTGAGCAACGAGTTTCAATAAGTCGATTTTCTTGTCTTTGCAGAACTTCCTCACACCAGATGAAACAGGCAAATCATCAATGACCACCCCGCATCCACTCTGCTTAGCAATCGTGTGTAGAGTGATTCCAAGTCCGTCACTGCTATCCATGGAGGAGGTCACCGCACCAACCGCCCTCAATGCTGAAACGATTTCAAGGTTGATTTCCGGTCGAAATGCAGCTGCAAGAGCATTCTTTCGTAACTCAGAATCAGCCTTTTGCTCTTGGATTAGAACCTCAAAGGCAACGGAGGTGAACCCAAAGTCACCTGTAACTGCTACGATATCACCCTCATTTGCTCCACATCGTGAAACAATGAAATCAGGAGATGCTGTGCCTAAGGCAACTCCAGTAATAATAACATCATCGCACATTCCAACATCCCCACCAAGATATGGAATGCCTGACTTGAGACCGTACTGGGAGAATCCACGAATTATCTCAATCGCATCCTCCACGTCGTAGTCATCAGGTACGCACAGAGAGAGCATTGTTGCTATTGGTTTGACACCTTTGGCGCCCAAATCACTCAGAGCCATTACAGCAGTCTTCCGCCCCACCTGAGCAGGAGTCATTCCTGGGAGCCAATCGGTCTTTCTCACAAATGTGTCAACATTGATGACGAGATTACTTGAATCAGAGATTGGAATGTCTGAAGCATCATCATCAAATCCCAATACAGCTCCTTTTGGCTTATTGACAAAGCTGCTGATCTTAGCTAGAAAGTTGCGTTCACCTATCTCACCGGTCTTCAACGAAAGACCTCCACACATCAAGCGTGCGGGTTCCATGATAAAGTTTTATTAGAGAATTCCAGAGGTGAGCGTTTAGTTGAGCCTCGGTGGCTTAGGGGTTATAGCGTCAGCTTCGTAAGCTGGTGGTCGCGGGTTCGAATCCCGCCCGGGGCTCCATTTCTTCTTGTGCAGGTTTCCACAATTTTAAAGGAATTAAAATAAAATTCTTAGCTAACAGGTGAAAAAAAATGAAAAATGAGAAACATACAAAAAAGCCCCACTATCGGGCTACAACGCCAGGCCTTTTTGAGTGGCTGGCGGGGACTACCAGATAATTGGTAGTTCGATATTAAGAGAACAGATTGGTTAGTCACCGTGTGTGACTACTCTGTTCCGAACTAATTCTTTCGCAAGTGTTTTACAAATACAACAACAATAGGAACTGCTGCAATAGCAATTATTGTTGCACCAATGAGAATCTCAGGTGAAAATCCAGACGGATTAGCACCATCAGGACCTGCTGAAATTGACTGTAGGATGTAGTCCCTATAGAGATCAAACTCCGGGTCGTATTCATCATCTCCGACACCAGCTGTGAAGACCACAATCATGTCCTGTTCTTCGGAAACCATGATCTTCTGACCATATCGACCATAGGCAAAATAGACTCCGAGGTCATGTCTCAGCCACCAGTGCCACCCGTATCCAAAGGCAGGTCCTAGTGGGATCGGATGGTCAATTGATTGTATAGAGTTTGCCACAAAGTCTGCAGAAACAATCTGAGTCCCATTCCAAGTGCCGTTGTTAAGGTAGAGGAACCCGAGTCTTGCCATGTCAGTCGTCCTGAGTCTAAAGCCACCCATGACATTGTACCAGCCACCGGGCAGTGTAGGAAGACCGAAGGCAGTGATTCCTATACGGTCAAACAGCTGGTCGCGAAAGACATAGTACAGTTGGTCATTGTAGACCTGTTGGATTATTGCTCCGAGTAATGTAGAGGCGCCACCATTGTACGCCCAGTGTTCTCCAGGTTCATAGACCATAGACCGATTGAGGACATACTCAACAGCATCTGAGCTAAACATCATGTTCATGATCGGATTTTGACCAGGATAGACATATGGATAGGACCATTCATCCCATTCAAAACCTGGTGTCATTGTGAGGAGATGCTCTATGGTGATATCATACCATCCCGGATCAAAGTCCAAGTAATCATACTCTGGAAAGAAATCAAGAACATGTTGGGAAACATTATCAAGCATCTCTTGTTGAAAGGCAACTCCGAGTAGAATTGATGCTATACTCTTACCAACAGAGTGCTGTGCGTGTAGGGTAAGGTTACTGTAATATTCTCGTGGATACTCCTCAAGTACTATATAACCATCCTTTACGATAAGAACAGAGTCGATAGGATAGTCTTGATTCTCTATATAGTCCATCATGTTGTCGAGAACTTGGGCACTCATCCCATGTTCTCCAGGCGTGCTATTTCTCCATCGGTTTGTCGGCCAATAATCTGGCTCAGAACTAGTTATTGGGTGCTGAAATACATCCGGAAGTTCAATAGAAGTAGCTGGTGAAAATAGAGAGAGTACTAAGATCAGTGAAAGAACTATTGGCCCCCAACCTATCTTTGACGAACCCATAGATATCAGAAAACTATGAGCTATAACTGACTATAAGGTCCCTCAACTACGCAAGAGGTACTCGAGAAAGAAAAGAACAACAGAAATCCTTATCACCGGAACACAGAGGAAAAGAAATTGCCCTCATGAGATGAACTTCTACAATGCGGAGGTTGCCAAGCCAGGTTAAAGGCGCTAGGTTGAGGGCCTAGTCTCGTAGGAGTTCGCGAGAAGCTGAAATCTGTTTGATTCGGCTCGCAAATTCAAATCTCGCCCTCCGCACCATTCTCCTCGTATTGCTATGAGATACTATCTAACCGACTACTTGGATGAAGAACAGCGATGAGTGTCAATGTCGTTCCTGTTAGTATGAGAAGGATGGCAAGAATAGGGTCTGCAGAGGTGCTTGCAATCATGAATCCTATGAATGTCGAGGCAAAACCAATTCCTTCTAACCTCTTGGCATTTGTCGACCATTCAGGTGTTTTACTGACGACAGCTTGACCACCAAAATAGATCCATACAACGAGATACATTCCAAATAGAATGAGTATAATATCTCGAAGTGCTTGAATTGCAAAATCATGCATCAGTATCACAAGAATCGGGAGGACTCCAAAACCAGAGAGCGCGAGCGCAACTATTACTGATGACAGTTTCTTGTCTGATTCATGTTCTCTTGTAACCAATCAGGCACCCTCCATTAACTTGACTAGAAAGGACAATCAATAGATAAACAACTTGGTTCAATGAGAACATTAGGTCAAATCTCGCCTTCCGCACTATCATTTCGAGTTCTCTTTTTCGAACGAATCCTTTCGGATAGCGCTTAGACGAACTAAAAACCCAAGAAGAACAAAAGCACTACTGATTATCGGTTCTCTGAAAGCATCACTAAATCCCACAGAGAGCAGCATTATGGTAAGTCCTGCTTCACCTCTAGTAAAATACGACCTTTGACTCATTGTACTCTGAGGATACAATGCATCTGTTCCAAACATAGCGAAAAGCCAGATTGGAACAAATATTATTGCAATACCGATTATCAGATATTTCAGTAGGAGCTCATCCATGGTTATTTCCAATGCCATCCACCAAACGAATAACGCAAATCCGAGCTCACAGGCAATTCTCAAATTTGTTGTGAATTCTCTCAAATCTCGCCCTCCGCACCATTTCTTCTTAATGTTGCATTTTGTAAGCATCAGTAGGAAATTGGCATAAAGAAAGCAAGAGAGCCTGAGCCCTCTTGAAGACGTATCTGTTGATTTAGTTTCTAATACACTATCTATATTGACACTTTGCAGTGACAAAAGAAATGCGTAGTGAAGAGTATTCAGTGGTGGTGATATACACCACAACCTTCAGCACATTGTACATGCTACAATCAATCTCAGCAAAATTGTTCTGAATATGGTTCTGACCAGAATAATCTCTCATGTCCTCCCATATTGTACTCCTGTTGTCAGTGTTTACACCTCTGACATGCATTCTTGTGACTCTGCTTCCTGAATCAGCCTTAGTCAAGCCAACTGTAACACCACTCAAGAAAAGCCTCTGTTGTCCACGACGCGTTGCAAGTGGAATAGAGTATGTTAACATTATGTCTTCTCCTTGGATAACATTCGCGGCTGCATGAGGCGTGCCCAATACTGCACCGGTTTGAGATCCGAATTCAAATATACAAGGTACCCATTCTTCGGTCATTTAGATCCTCCAAATCCTTGTGCATCATTTTTCAAAATATAAGAGTATTTTGTTCGATTTGGAGCGATGATTAAAGTCTCGCCCTCCGCACTACCTTTCCTTAACAAGAGTTGAATCTATTCAGTTTCGTATCTTGATGGCTCAGCAAAGAAATCCATCGCTCTGAAGAAGGTCTTGAACTCAGCAGAGTGTACGACTCCTTCAGGGATATAGTATGAGTCACCTCTCTTGTAGAGTTTTGTTTCGTCACCGATAGTCAGCGACACTTCACCCTCGATTACAAAGCCATACTGTGCACCATGACTATGTGGAGGTAAAGTTCCAATGGGTTCAATCTCAAAAAATGCAATCTGAAAAGTGACACCTTGAGCAATCCATGCTTGGACTCCCTCAAGTGAGATTTTTGCCTTTGCTAGTTCTCTTATACAATCAGGATATGGTTCAATGGTCATGAGTTTCACCTAACTTTTCATTCTAGTTCAATTCGTTCCATCTTGAATTTACGCATTCGTTCATCAATACTCGAGCCGAAAGGAGCCAAGAATCTCTGGGTGCATGTAAAAAGATTTTCAGGAACTTCTAATGCAGCTTTAATGCATTGATTAATCTCTTCCTTTGAAAGATATTGAGTCAGGGGACAGTGTACCAGATAATGGTCTTCCCCATCTGTTGAGAAGATAGGATATTTCCTACATATTAAGGGACGTACAGGATAGATTTCACAAGCGGAATCTTTGAGATAAGGGCAAACTAAGTCTTTGCCAAAATCTGTGATGTAACAGTTCTCTGTAATTTCTATGAACTTATTCGGATAACCTGCCGCAATAACTCGGTCTATCTCCAACTTTGTCGCAAGAGTTCCTCCTAATGTACAACAGTAGCCTCCACATTCTTTGCAGATATCTGAATGATTGTGTTCTGTCACATAGAATCACTCCTCAGTTTCTAGAGATGCGTCTTCATGAATTCAATAGCTAGTGAGTATTGTTCTCTCATTTTCTCCTGTGTCTGCTGTCCATGACCCGCCTCTTTGTCCACGAATATCTCAATCTCTTTTTCAAGTTCAACTGCTTTTTCATGAAATGTGTAGATCGGTTCTATAGGACAACGTGCATCATTCTCCCTGTGAATGATTAACAGTGGATCACTGAGTTGGTCAATGAAGTTAATCGGAGACCTATCATAATACAGGTTCGGGTTCGCATCTGGAGGACCCCCAAAGAAACGTTCAATGAAGCTCTTTCCCATCTTAGTTGAGAGTCTATGTTCTTCGGCCCAATCAGTGGATCCAACAATGGCCACCCCCGCATCAAAGATACCTGGATGTTTTGTGAGAGCCAAGAATGTTAGAAAACCCCCATAACTTGCTCCTGCAAGGAAAATTCTCTTGGAATCAGGATATTGCTTTGTGAGATACTCTCTAGCAGCTAAGACATCTTGCATATCCCCACCACCTAGGTCACCAATATCGAGCATCATGAATGCATCTCCATATCCTGTGCTTCCTCTGAAATTCGGACAGAAGACTCTGAAACCTGCTGTTGAGTAAGCTTGAATTACACTACCCATTGTCCCCCAATTATCCGCTATTTCCCACCAGGGCCCACCGTGCAAGAAGAGAATAACTGGATTGCCAGTCAGTTCTGGAGATTCAGGACTTGGTGATATGTCAAAAGCTGGTATCATCCATTCATCAAAAGTCGGGTATTTTTTGAAATTTCCCGGCGATAATGTTATTGTGAATGATTTTGGCCTAGATGAGAGCAGTGTGTCGTATTTACCCTCATCCAGATAGTACCTTACAATCTCAGCAGGATTCGACAGGCTAGACCATGCAATATAGAGCTGATTTGGATTGTTTCTGTCAATATGCAATGAGGTTACTACTGAGTAGTAAGTACCACCAAGGCAACAATCTGGAATTGGTACTTGAACAGGATTTTCTGAACCCAAAATATTCTCGATATAGACCTTCGATCGCCCATCCTTTTTTATGCTGTAGATGACTTCATCGTTAGGAAGCCAATCTGCCAGCTCATAGTTGATCCCAAGACCAGGTTTTGTTGCATTTGAATAGATTATTTCTGAGGTCTTTTTATCCCAAATCAGAAATGTTTGGTCACCTGGGGCATTAGTACTCATTAATAGCTTGGTACCATCATTATTCCAACAGAAGTCAACGTCCATACTAGTTTCTGAAACAGATATTGTTTCAACAATCTGGTCAGTTGTGTAATCGATTACTTTTACATCAGATGCTCCGGGATGTGTGGGACTCCACTCGAAATATGTTACCAATGGTAAGTGCGGATTGATTGAACCCATTCCAGCACTTACTGCTGTTTCATATACTGTATTCAACTTTCTATCAAGAAACGAATATTTCCACAAGCTCAATGATGTTGGCGTGGAGCCACTAAATAGGATATGCGAAGAATCTGGTGTCCATTTTGTGTTGAAAACCATTGTTGAATCCAATTCGCATAGCAGAGAAGTTTCGTATGTCTTCATATCGGTTAGAAAGAGGTTATGTTTTTCATCGCCATCCGTGTCCTTAGGAAAGACGAATTTATTGTCATCATACGAAAGACATCCATGTATCACACGGTCCTTACCCGGTGTTAATTTTCTCCAATTCGTTAGGTCGCGGAGAAAAGTTTGGTAGACATGGGTCACACCCTCCCTATTGCTGAATAACAGGATTGACTTACTATCATGGGAAAGCGTGAGAAGTCCTAGATCTGGTATATCAAATACATCTACCACTTTTATGTCTCCAAAAAGGAACTATGTACATACCTTGCTAAAGAATCTGTTTGATTTATTGCGAGCTTTTGACGATAGGAGTGTCTTGCGTTTAGGAGAAGAGCATCTTGTCACCAAATCTCGCCCTCCACACATATCTATTTCAGAGATTTCTCAAGCCAAACATGATAGCCCCATGGATTCTTGTCCCTTTTGAAAATAGAAAATCCATGTTTCTTGTAAAAGTTGATAGCCCATTCCGCCTTACTATCGGTTTCTAGGTGGATTTTTGTGAAGTTTCGAGTTTTTGCTAGCTTTTCTAGAAATTCCATCAGTGAAGATCCAATTCCCATTCTCTGATACTTCGAATGGACATTCATCAATGGAATCCAAGCTGTGTTCTTATCTATGGAACCTAATGATCCAACAGCAATGATTTTACCTTTCTCTCTGAGAACAAAGAAATCCATTATTGTTGCCATATGGTCAAGCTGTCTGCGTGACAGAAAGGGGTCTTGGAAGTGTTCCTCAGGGATAATCGTACTATACCATTCACGATTGATTTTGTTGATTAAATAGAGGATTTCACGTAAATCAGAATCTGCTGCAGTTTCGAATTTATGCAACCGAATTCACCCACCACTCCGCTTTGGAATCTTCTGACTATTCAAGTAACCTAGATACATCCTGAGTAGTTATAGACTTTGACTCATTGTCTGGATTTTCTGAAAATCAAGAAGAAATCGGCATGCCTTCTTTTGGGTTTTTTCGTGGAAACTATGATCACCACCATATTCAGCCTCATCACGAAACTGTGGACTCGTTAGCAATCTCTTTTGCCACGAGGCTTGCCTTGCATCCTCGTTTGGAAATCAAGTAAAATGCTTTTAATTGGGTCTCGCCACCACTTTTCAGTTTCCGGAGTTCCAGTCTTAGAATCTCTTCATCGCGATGTGACCTGTAGGAACGAAGAACACCATTTGCTATCGATCGGGCTCTGAATCCTGGACTTGAAGAGGCATGAACCATGACTACAATTATAGGACCAAATAGGCCAATCGCAACCCCGTTGAACCCCAGGTAGAAAAACAGAAGCGCCACTCCACCGCCGTACATAAGCCCTGTGAAGATGCCTATATAGATGGCAATCAAGACCTGGGCTAGGGTTTCACCCTCAAGGACTGCACCACCTATTTTACCAAAGGTAGTCTGAGCACCTCCAGAGTCTACCAACTCTCTGCGATATCTTTTGTAAGACACCCGGATAATTGCGGCAATCAACAAAATAGCGATAGAACCAACCAAGAATGAAATCAGGAATATGCCCACGAAACTCATCTTCTTGTTATCCCAGCCATTTTCTTCAACAAATAAAAAGCTAGTCCAAGTCTGAAGAGAGCCTATATCAAAGCCCACCCTCGGCACCGTAGTTTCTGCACCTAGCAAATCTCGCTCTTCGTAACATTCCTCATATACAATATGCATGGTCATTTAATCCTTGAAATAGACCATCTGAATGCTGGATGTCAGTAGTTCTCCTTCGTCACTCCATAGCTCTGCAACCTGATCAAAATAACCGCGGTAGAAGCGTTGGCCCCGTGCGGATGCTAAAATCGGGCGACTTGCCTGACGCTCAAGACTAGGAACATCAGCATGAAAGTACGTTGTGATCGTAATCGTGCCAACCACTCCTAATTTTTGACGTCGAAGAAAGACTCGAGGGAAAAAGACGTCACATACTGCCGCAAGAGAAAGGAAATCAAGCGGCCGTTCCGGCACATCTCGCACCCAAAGTAGACTCTCTGAGTCTTTCGCTGGTTGACCAGTGAAGGTTAATTCACCAAGTATGATTCTATATTCATAGCGTTTGACCCAATTGGGTTTTGCCGGAGCTGGCCACAACTCAACTTCTTCAGGGCGTGGTGCATCAGGAGCTTGCGCCTCGGACATCATCCATGTTTCTTGGCGGGTTGCAAGAATCGCAGTGGCTGTTGCAGCTACTTGTGATTCTTGAGTGAGCTCAGCTATCCAATGTTGGTTCGAACGGTTTGTACGTATTAGACGAACTGATAGCTCAAATGGAGCATCAGCGATTGGCCCTGCAAAGTTCACAGTTATTGAAACGGGATCTCCTTGGCGTTCTTTATGGCATAGTATACCGTTTAGAATGACAGCTACAATGATACCACCGAATGGACCTACCATATTGGCATATGTCTGAGGTATACATCCTTCGTAAGTATCGGATGATGTTGGTTTGAGTTCAACCGCTTCATCGAAAGGGTGTATATGATTATTGTCGGGCATGGTCTTCTCCCCAGTCTATTCGGATTTGCTGTGTGTAATCACGACGAGGATTTAAGTGGTCGTAGTGAAAGTTGGGATACTCTCACCTTTCACGCTAGCTTCTTCCTCCTATCTCTTGACATCGTAGTTTCAGCACATAAGATTGGTTTCAAAAAGAGATTGTAAAAGGACCCACCCAATGTGCGACGAGGCAAATCGCAACACTACAACGGGTGGGTCCGAGGGAGGGAGTTGTCTTCTGAAGCGTAAAGGGACTCAGCGCGGCATTGTGATCCAAGACGTGCATTGTCTTTGTGGCTAGTCCCCGAAAGGTGTGTGTGAATCTTGGATTCATACTCCCATATGATGCAGTCAATATAAGACCGTAATGAGAGGATTTGTCGTTTTCCCATAATTAGATTGTAGAAAGTTGACAGTTTCTGAACGATACATGAACCATGGCAATGTATAAAGGCCAAGAAGAACGCGAGCATTCATGACCCAATAGGAGTGGTTGAAAACGTCATCTCGAAGGATTGTCATTGTGGGAACCGGCAACATGGGACGTATCCATGCACGCATTCTTTGTGACATGGGAGTTCTAGTGGGTGTTGCAGACACCGATAAGTCCACTGTAGAGAAAGTAGCAAAGGACCACAACACGACAGCATTCTATGACTTTGAGAGTATGCTTGAGGAAACAAAACCTGATGGAGTGGTCATATCCACACCGACCTCAACTCATGCAAGTATTGCGCGTTCTATTGCCACAGATTATGATGGGATTAAAGGAATCCTGATAGAGAAGCCTATGACAAGTACACTAGAAGATGGAAAAAAGCTTGCAGAGGTAGTAAAAGAGAAGGGAATTGTTATCCTCGTTTCCCATTCTGAAATCTACAACCCTATTGTGGAACGAGCATTGAGTCTCATCAAGTCGGATGCCATAGGGACTCCTCGGACTGTCATCCATGATAGACGGGGATTTGTTGCCCCAGAGAGAATCCCATCACTTGGTGATGTCTTTGAGGATATTGGAGTTCATGATTTTGACATTATGGCAAGGATAAGTAATGGTCCAGCAAAGCTCTATGCTCAGAGTATCAAACAAGATGGGATTCACAACAGCGGGAACGTCATGGTCAAGTTTGATTCCGGGACAGAGCATATGTTCCATCTCTCTAGACAGTATGCTGGGCGTAGGCGATACATGGATGTGTCAGGAACAAAAGGCACACTTGTATTGGACTTATTTGGACAGATAATCAAGATTCAACACCTAGATCAAGCTCCGGAGGCTAAAGGTGACACTATTCAGCTCCCCGAGAGAGGAGCAACCATAAAGGTCTATGGAGAGCCTGTACGAGAAGTACTCAAAGATTTCCTGGAGTGTATCAAATCAGGAGCATCACCAAGAGTGAATATTGATGACGGACTCCAGGCTCTTGATATTGTCGAGGCTGCAAGAGAGAGTGCGGAGTCAGGTAAAGTCATTGATATTGAGATAGGGTCTAGGACTTGATTTTTCCAACAAGATAAGTTCGATCTGATGATATGATTTCTACATCTACAATAGTTCCGGGCTTTATGTCATCATGAACAATAACCGTCTTGTAAGACTCATTACGACCTAGCATGCCACCTTTTGAGCCCTTCTCGGTGATTATGATTGGACCCGACCATCCCATCCATTCTTCATTCGACTCGAGTAGAATCTCATTTACGAGTTTGGTGAGGGCTCTACTGCGTTCCTTTTTCTTTGAAGTATCAACTTTTTCCTTTGATTTAGAAGCAAGTGTATTGGGTCTATCACCGTATTTTGAGATATTCGTGACCGCAGGTTTTACCCGCTTGATTAAATCTAGAGTCTGCTCAAAATCATTTTCAGTTTCGCCGGGGAATCCAACAATGATGTCAGTGGCTATCGTGGCATTTGGAAAGTTTTTCCTCACTCTTTGAACCACTCTTTCCCATTCACTGACTATGTATCTGCGTTTCATTGTTTTGAGAAGTCTATCGCTGCCTGATTGAAGCGGAATATGAAAGAATCTGAAGAAATGTTCATTCTTCATTGAATCTAGAAGTTCATATAAAGAACCCATCACAATGTTTGGATTGAACATCCCTAAGCGGAATTTGTGTGACCCTTCGATGCTGCTTATCGAGTTCATAAGTTCAGGTAGAGTTTCGTTCGTATCACTTCCATAGACTGCAGCATCCTGTGAAGTGAGTCGAATCTCTCGATAGCCAAGATGCACACAACGTTCTATGATTTGGTGTAAATCCTTGACTGAGTAGCTTTTGACCTTACCACGAGCAAATTTGACGGCGCAATATGCGCAGCTACCAAGGCACCCTTCACAGATTGGGATTGTGCAGATAACACTGTCAGGAGGACCAGCAAACCATTCCAGTTTGTAAGATCCATCAGACTCGATGTGTCGAATGCCTCGTTCTCCCTCCAGAATACGAGGTACCACTAATGCCAATGTTTCAATAGCTTGAGGACCTAGTATTGCAGCAAAATCGGGGACAGCCTTCTCAACTCGATCCAGAGAGATCTTTGGGAGACACCCAGTCACAACAATCGGAGTACTTCCCCTTGATAATTCTTCAAGTCTATGAATGATTTTATCCTCAGTTGGTTCCTTCACACCACAGGTGTTTAGCAGAATCATTTCTGCATCATCGATGTCTTCGACCCGGATACCATCAAGTTCTCCTAGGCGACCTACTATGATGTCAGAATCTGCTGTGTTTAGTGAACAGCCATATGTTTCAAGATAATACTTGAGACCCAAATTCGCAACACCTAACCGCCTTGAACATGAGGAAGAATAGCTATTTCATCTCCATCATGAACGACTATATCAATACCACCTAATGTTTCGACATCCTTCTTGTTGAGCATAACAATCAGATTTCCACTGAGTTCACCATTGTGCATCATCATCTTTTTGAGGTCCTCACTCCCAAGTTCGACTACTTTGTTGATAACATCTCTGACAGTTGAGTCTTCAGGAACATCGATAGCCATGACCCTTTCTTTCAAGAGTCTTCGCACCGAACCAAAAGACTTGAAGTTGACTTTCAAATATCTAACCATTCTAGTTGAAATGTAGAGTGCTATTCAGCCTTTTGATAGTGCTCTATTGTTTCATCTACAAGAGCACTCACGACAGAAACAATCTCCTCGATTTCCTTCTTTGTAGCATTATCATAATGTATACCTACGGTCACAACCGTTGGAACCTCAAGTGCTTGGCTGATTTTTTCTGCAGCATCATTGGCAACAATGTAATCCTTGTGTCCGGGTAAGGTCAGAGTGTTAACACTGATTGTTGTTGCATCTCTGTAGTGACTCATTGTTGGAAACGCAGTTGCCACACCACCAATATGGTGTTCATCTCCGCCGTAAATGGCTATAAGTAGGTCCTTTCCTAGTTCCTTTGTTTCGAGATAGATTGAGTGTCTACCTGCTTTTTTCTCGAATATCATTAGCCATGAGATAGCTCAATTTACCTCTAACACTTTCGGTGCAGCTACAAATCACCCGCTTTTAGACGCTCTTGATACATCCTATAAGATAATGCCATTGTCTTTGGATGAGCTGATCTGTATTCATCCAGAAGGCGGACTGATGTGGAATAAGGTGCGTTCTTCACCTTTTCGGGGTCTTCATGAGCTTCATTCGAGATCTTCTCAAGCACTGAGATGAAGAAATCTAGTTCCTGACGTGATTCAGTTTCAGTGGGTTCAATCATCAGAGCCTCAGGAACGATGAGGGGGAAGTACACTGTCGGTGCGTGCACACCAAAGTCCAGCAAACGCTTTGCTATATTCATAGCCGTGACTTCGGTTTTTTGTTTCAGTTCTTCAGCAGAGATGACACACTCATGCATCCTAGGCGCATCCTGTGAGTACGGTAATGTAAATCCTGGAATCTTGCGTACATGATGAGCAACATAGTTGGCATTTAACACAGCAACCTCAGAGGCACGTTCAAGTCCTTCTGCTCCGAGTGCGTAGATATAGGAGTAAGCCCTGACAAGCACACCAAAGTTTCCATAGAAGCTCTTGACCTTTCCGATGGACTTCGGATAATCATAGTCCAGGTTAAAACTGCCATCATCCTTTTTGATGATACGTGGAACAGGAAGGAACTCCCTCAACTTTTCAGAGACCCCAACCGGTCCAGCACCGGGTCCGCCACCTCCATGGGGTGTTGAGAATGTCTTGTGGAGATTCAGGTGAACCACATCAAATCCCATGTCACCAGGTCGGACTTTGCCCATTATAGCGTTGAAGTTAGCACCATCATAATAAACGAGTCCGCCAGCATCATGTACTATTTCAGTAATCTCTCCAATGTCCTTTTCAAAGACACCAATAGTATTTGGATTAGTAAGCATTAGACCAGCAGTATGTGGACCAACTACCTCCTTCAGTGCGTCAATATCCACAAGACCCTCTTTACTTGAAGGAATAACGACCACCTTGTACCCAGCCATTGCAGCCGAGGCAGGATTGGTGCCATGGGCAGCATCGGGTATGAGCATCTCTGTCCGTAGTTGACACTCTTCAGTGAAGCATCTGTGATATTCTCGAATCATCATGACGCCAGTCCATTCACCCTGCGCTCCAGCTGCTGGTTGAAGTGAAACTGCGTCCATTCCGGTAATTTCACCAAGCCATTGTTCTAGCTCCCACATCATCTCTAAGGCACCTTGAGTCAGGGAGGAGTCTTGAAGTGGATGTAACCATGAAAATCCTGGAGTACTAGCAGCCCAGTTATTCTCAGCGGGATTGTATTTCATAGTGCAGCTCCCAAGGGGGTACGTTCCTAAGTTAACAGCGAAGTTCATCTGTGACAGCCGGGTAAAGTGACGCGCAATTCCTGGTTCAGCAACCTCAGGAATTTGAGGGGCTTCTTTTCTGGTCATCGTGCTTGGAAGGATGTCATGAAGTGTCCCAACTGCCTCCTTAATCTCTGGTGTAACTGAGGGAAAAACATGCCCCACAACTCCAGGATTGGACCTCTCAAACAGGAGCGGCTCTTCCCATTTCGCCTGGTGCACTTTGAGGTCATCAAGACTACGATGCTTCATTCCTTAGCACCTCCCTTGGACACAATGTCTTCCACTGAATGAATCAGTTCGTCAATAGTTTCCTTACTATGCACCTCAGTCACGCAGAAAAGCATCGATTCCCCGAGTTCAGGAAATTCCTCAGTGAGGATCTTACCACCATGGAGACCTCTTTCAAGTAGTCCTTCATGAACATCGCTGACGGTTATTCCATTATCAAATTGTACAACGAACTCTTTCCATATGTGCTCTCCAATGATAGGCGCTCGGACACCGGGAATCTTATTGAGCATCTTTGCAGTGTAGTTGGCGTTGTATGCTATGGTTTCACCAACTTGTTTCAGTCCAGTTGGACCGAGGAGTGACATATAGATTGCAGCAGTCACAGCTGCAAGAGCTTGATTTGAACAGATATTACTGGTGGCCTTTTCCCGACGAATATGCTGCTCTCGTGGACTTAACGTTAGTACATACCCATTTTCATAGGGTTCTTCTTCAGTTCTCGTTAGCCCCACAAGTCGACCAGGCATTTGATAGATGAGTTTTCGATCATTCACACAACCAAAAACTCCGAGTAATGGACCACCGAAAGTCATGGGTGAACCAAGGTGTTGTCCCTCTGCTACTACAATATCTGCATCATAATTGCCAGGAGGCCGGATGAGTCCCAAAGATAGCACATCAACCCCCGCCACCAAGAGTGAGTCATTCTCATGAACTATCTTGCCAATCTCATCAACCTGAGTTTCAATGAATCCCAGATAGCTTGGGTTTTCCACATAAACGCCTGCAACTTCTTCATTAATTTTAGACTTGAGATCAGATAGGGACATAAGTCCGGTCTTAGTATCATAATCGATTCTTTCCAATTCAATGTCTGCTGGTTCAGTGTAGGTATAGATGACTTTGTAGTGTTCCGGATTTATTGTTCCTGGGACAAGAAATTTCGATTTCTTCTTCTTGACTCGGACTGTCATTCTTGCAGCCTCGGCAACTGCAGTAGCCATATCGTACATTGAGGAGTTGACGACATCAATCTCCAAGATTTCAGCTAGCAGACTCTGATACTCGAACAAAGTCTGCAACATGCCTTGACTGACCTCAGCTTGATAACTAGTATATGATGTAAGAAATTCAGACCTACCAGCCAACGCAGGAACAATCGCGGGTACATAGTGCATGCCTATTCCTGCACCAAGAAATACCCGACCATTATCTGCAGGTTTGTTCTTCCCAGCAAGTTCCTGAATTCTACGAGTGACTTCAATCTCGCTGTGAGAGTGAGGCAGATTGAGATCTCGTTTGAGCAAGAACTTCTTAGGGATATTAGAAAACAACTCTTCGAGGTCTTTTTTCCCGATAGACTCCAACATTTCCTTCTCGGTAGCTTTTGTCATCGGTATCCAAGGATGCTTGTACTCCATTGTGGACTACTCCGAACAACGGTTTGAATCAGGCGCAGCTAGTCTCCAAAATAGTCTTTCGGGTAGAACACTCAAATGGTCATATCTAGAATACTTTTTAACGACAACCGGTTATTCGACGCCAACCACAGATGTGATTGAGTATGAAACGTTGGCTGATGGATATCCTAGCCTGTCCTGCAAGTGATTGTAGAAGCGAGCTAGAACTCGAGGTCTTCACCTCGCATAATCTGGAAGCTGAAGGTGAAACTGTCGAGGAAATTGATGAAGCCTTAATCACATGTCCAAAATGTGGCCGATGGTACCCAGTCATTGATGGGATATCATGTATGCTCCCTGATAATCTCAGGATGGATGGCAAACAGAGAATTGAAGAGACCGCCTTTCTTGAGAGATGGAAGGACAAAATTCCAACTGACATCATTGAGAAGGGCATTCCGTTCAATTTAGCGTCTGAAGACTGAGATTGTATGGGTGAACCAAAATAGCCCCGTGGTGTAGTGGTCCAGCATTGAGGGTTTTGGCCTCTCAGACCTAGGTTCAAATCCTGGCGGGGCTACCATCTATTTCTCTTTTGGACTTAGACCCTCATCACTTTCTGACATTTGCACACGGAATAATCGCTTAACATGAGAGAGAACAAGACGGTCTCCGTTCACTAGGACTTCAATATCGATATGATCTTGTAGACCTGATGTCGAGATTTTCTTCTCAAGAACAGCTTCTACCTGAAAGACACCTGCTGGATTGTCCATTGCAATAGTGATTCGAAGGGGTTTGTTCTTCCCTTTTTCAAGAATGACATTATTGATTGCCATGGCGCTGACCGAGTGAATATCGACCTTGCCTTTCTGATAGGGGACTGTTGTACGTCCCTTAGTCAGGTCACAACCATCACCAAGTTTTGTGATTCCTGCCTCTAGGGTAAGGCATTGTGTATCATCGTCATGTGCATATATTCCATGTAGTATGAAAGAGAGGATATCTGTGGCTTTTGCAGGATCTTTATAGATATCCATGAGCCTTTCTTCAAGAATTGGACTTGCCAGGTTGATTGATGCTTGAGGGTGTTCATTCCTGTGAACGACCATTCCAATGTCATGGAGATATGTTGATGCAAGGACTATCAGACGGGCATCATCAAGATCACCTATTCCTTCCGCAACAACATTCGGTTGGAATGTTTGTTCAAGAATCTCGAATGCACTGAGCGCATTCCAAGTTGCTACCTCAGCATGTACTGGACCATGGTCTGTATAGCCCAGTCTTGATACGGCCATTCGATTTGCTGTACGAAGATAGGACTGGACTTTGGGAGAACCCGTTAAGTATTGATACATCTCAAGAGCGCGGGACTCGCCGTTTAGAAGTTCTCGTGCGCGGATTTTCTCTCGTTGGAAACTTTCGCTCAAATTCATAACAAACTACCTACACAGGGACAATTTTGGAATCAGTCTTGTTTGATAAGAGTTACTTTCTGGTACAAAACGACTCGGTGATTCTAATCAATAAAGAAAAGGAGTCTAGGTAGACATGACTACCTAGATATCTCCTGCTTCTTCTTGTAGGGATAAGAGAATACGATCGCTGGCACTTGTGGCCTTCTGAATGGTCTTCAGATAGTCCTGACGGGACTTCTCGAAAGCCACACGACTGATGCGTTGCTTCTTCTTTCGTAGAAGGAGTTGACGAAGTCCTGCTTTTGCACCCTCGATTCTCTCGTCTTGTAACTCAAGCTGTCCTACTAAATCACGATACTTGGAACCGTGGCTTATCATTTCCTCCCTTAGACTGGGAAGCTTGCCATCAATTTCCTCAAGCTGTTGTTTAATGTCACGTTCCCGAATCATGTACTCTCTCTTCTTCACCTTACCTCTCCTTCGGGCAGCATCTAGTTTTTCCAAATCCATATTGAGAGCAGTCTTCTTCGAATAGAGATTGGCAAATTCCCTCAGAAGTTCTGGAGGTGCACCAGCTTGCTTGGGTTGAGAATCGATGACATCTTCCTCATCTCGGGGACCTGTAACTTCCTCAGGTAGTTCCACCTTCCTGAGAGTGACATAGATGAGTCCGATAATTCCAACAATTAATGAAAAGATAGCTGGTCTTGCAACAGCTCCAATTGTTGTCGTGTAAATCACTTCAATTGTAGGCGCGTTTCGACGTGTTGTATTGTAGACGGTGTATCTAAGAGTAGTATCAAATATACCATATAACATCCGATAGCCATCAGTTGCCTCTTTCAGTGAAACTGTTGGTGTCATTACCAAGTCAATAACGTGTTTACTGATGAAGACATCAGACAACTCACCTAGTGGTATGTCGAGCTTGTTACCATTTGCAACTACTTCCTGATAACTGCTTGTTTGAATCACATAGTCTATAGTGAAGGTGTATTTGAACCCAGATTCTAGGCCACCACCGAATCGATCTGCATCAAGATTGATGTTGATTGTAGTAGTTTCATTGAAATCCGTTGTGCTTAGGAGTCGTTGAGACTGTGCCAGCACACCAACCTCATCAAAGATTGTGACAGCTGTGGAGTATGCAGGAACAATGAATTGGATTGAGTGAAGCGGATTGGCTCCTGTGTTTCTGAGTGTTATTGTTTCCCTGTATGAGATCCAGCCCCACGCATCCACTGTGACCTTTGTTGTTCGTTCAGCAACAACATGAGAACTGTAGAGTCGTAGATAGGTAGTGAAGTTTTCGTCAGTGAATGGAGCCAGATTATTGTCTGTCGAGTCCGGAACGTCGACGCCAGGGACTAGCGAGCCATCTCCTTCGAAGACCAGAGCAAATTCAGCATTACGAACTACATATGGGAGATACGGATACTTCATGAATGATGCTTCATATTCCCATTCATCGGGGTTCGATAGCCAGAACAACAATGTCATGTACATTGTTGTGCTGAAATAGAATGATTCCTGATACTCAACAGGATCATTGAATTGCAATCTCCAATGTAGCATCCCATTTGTTTTTCCTAGAGTGACAATTTCAATCTCATCACCATCGGCGTCTTCAGCCGTCATTGCCAGGAAATTTGATTCATACTTCTCAGGCAGGTAGATATCAATTGAGTTGACGGGGACGGATCCATTATTTACTATGACATAATCATCATCGACCCGAGATCCAAAGTGCTCAGTCGGCACAAAGGTACGACTGACATCAACCTTCATTCCCAAGAGTGGTGAATAAGGTCTGTCAATGGTGACATTTACACTGGCGATAGCTGTAGCATTAGAAATGTCTGTTGCATTGAAATTGATTACATGAGGCCCTTCAGCGTATCCCGATAGGTCAACCTTGGCTTCCCAATATCCGGTAAGGAATTTGTATTCTAGTGGAGCCCATTCTTCCTGGTCAAATTGATAATATGCGCTTTTGACCCAGTCATCTGTTGCATTTAACTGAAGGTTGGCAACCCAAGCCAAGACTCCATCCTCTTCAGGATATACAACTGACATCAAGGGTGGTGCATTCGGTTTGAAATTCACATTTGCGGGGTTGGACCATGTTGTGTGTTGGACTGGCAATCCATTTAGATCTTCAGTATTACCGAACATAAAGATGAATGGAAATTGAATATCATTGCTAGTAATGAGCGGGATGTCATTGTCATCTGTGCTATTCAACTGAACCGCAAATTCGAGTTGAGTGAAGGTACCATTGTCAGACCCATCAGCTTGTAGAATTCGTGATTGGTTCGAGTCTGCAATGTGTTGGAAAGTACTTGTCCCATGTTCATCACTATATTCGATAACACTTTGGTCAGCAGGATTTGCTAGATGCTCAACAGTATTCCTGTAAATACGTGTCAAGGTAATGTCATAGATGAGATCCTGTCCATAGAGCTCATGCCCTTTCGTGTTGTATGCATCAGCAGCAGGAATGACAAAATGGCGAGTTTCACCAATCCTCATTCCGATGATGGCATCCTTGTATAATTGAAGGGCAGACACCTCACCTATAGGCTGAACCGAAGTAATGTCAGGATAATCAGCCTCTTGGATTACTGTGCCATTTCTAAGACTCAGGATATAGTGTACTGTTACGGCATCTGTGAGCTTTACTCTCCAATAATCATCAAGCTCAGCACCGGGAGAGTATCCAACTATTACATCACTGTTATTCAAACCGGCAGTTGTGAATCCATCTGTATAGTTCTGCCAAGCAAGGCCAATCCAACCTGATGTCCTTGCCTCGAGACCAATATGCAGGACTGTACCATTATGCTCCATGTAAGCCCTAACCCCAGTCACAGGATCAGTGTAAGTCATAGCATACTCAGTCGGGTCGATTATTCCATCAATAATTCCATAGAAGTCATCAACATAAGGAATTGTAAGGTTCGTCATCGACTCGGCCAAGATTGACCCAAAGTCCTTGTTTTGAGCCACCTGATTTGATTTCATAGTTTCTGAGATGGGACTTGCAGCCATGAAACTACTCGTCACAAAAAGAGTGAGTAGTAATAATGTTCCTATCTTTCTATTCAACAGGCTCAATACGAATCACCGTGATTTCATCGGGGTCTCTGTCCAGTGGATTCAAATTCAACCAGACGGGGATTAGTCGCTCGAGCTTCTGGTTTGTTATTATAGATTTCGGATGTTGAAAGCATGCACAAACAATCTAAAACATCCCGAAAAGGTCAAAACTGAAACGGTTCGCAGTCAAACATCGGAAGTGACACGAATTGATTTCATTCCTCATTGCGATGATAGCAGCATTCGCAGTTGTTATTCTCTTCATGCCAGCAACAATCAAGATGCTTCAAGAGGCTGGAATGATAGGTATTGATGTTCACAAGTCAGAAAAGCCCGAGATACCAAAAGGTGGGGGTTTCATTATTCTCTTTGCAATTGTTTTTGGAATATTGGTGGTTATGGGCATCACTACGTTCCAGAATATTGCGAAGGTCCCGGAGGGTCTTCTTGCAGCCTTGGTTTCGATTCTCATGGCAGGTCTTATCGGACTTCTCGATGACACTTTTGACTTTAGAAACAGGACAAAGGTAGTACTTCCACTCGTAGCTTCGATTCCTATGATTGCTATGAGTGTGGGAACCCCAACAATGATGATTCCTTTCATTGGGGAGATTAACTTTGGTCCATTCTACGCCCTTCTGATAGTCCCCCTTATGATGACCTTCATTGTTGACTCCACAAATATGTACGGAGGAATGAATGGCCTCGAGGTTGGTCTTAGTGTTATAAATTCATCATCAATCATACTCTATGTACTTGTTTCTCCATATGTTAACGGTCATATGATTACCACTGCTCAGACTGATGCAGGAATGGTAGCTGCAGCACTTTTCGGAGCTTCTCTTGCATTTTGGTACTTCAATAGATTTCCAGCCAAGGTGTTACCAGGTGATGTAGGAAGACTTCCTCTAGGAGCTGCTATGGCTTCAGCCCTGATTCTAGGAAATATGGATAGATTAGCAATAATAATGTACATCCCATTCTTGCTCAACTTTCTGCTCTACATCATCTATCGATTGTATGTCAGAAGGAAAGAAATCGAGTATGTCAAGTTTGCCTCACCAAGGGAGGATGGAACTCTCGAAGTGATAGGACCATTTACACTATACTGGGTTTTACCTCATTTCTCTAAGAAGATGACCGAGAAACGTAATGTATTGCTGTTGCTACTATTACAAGCATTGATTGCTTATGGTGCCGTGGCATTCCTTTTACTATGAGCGGGAATGTTCTAGTCAATCTTTGTTGAGAGGTATGTATCAACTACATAGTCCATACCAAATCTACTGAAAGCTTGTTGTTCAGCTTTCACACGAATCTTCCTGAATTGTTGAATGTGGTTTTGCCACTCAATGCTTTGGTATCGGACATCCAGAGAGAGTTCATCAAGACGCTTGAGATCAGAATTAGTCATTGGCTCTGTTGGCAGAGCATGTTTTTCGATATCTTCAGGAGTGACTCCAATCCATTCCGCTTTAGGTATGGTGAGATTCTTGATGTGTGCAGAGTTTGCACTGCCACTGATGATGACTTTTGCAATATGCATACCCCAAGGGTCGCCATCAGTGAATATGTAAACAGGCAGACCAAGAGCCACGTGAAGGTTCCTCATGAGGCGTCTTGTTGTTCTGGGAGGTTGACCTCCAAGTTGAACCAATACAGCATTATAGCGTTTCCACGCCTTGGTTTCTATCAGTCTTGAGAACATCCCTCCTGATTCTACAGCCAGAACAATCTCAGCATTGGACTCGATGGGTTCTGCAGTCACGAGGGCAGCTCCTACAGGTAATCCATCAGGACTTATTGTGAGATCTATTTCCTTTCCCTCATAGCCAGGAACGGTATATCGCATCACAACCTCACCGTATATTGAGGAGTGTTCTTCAGGATAGATGCCAAAGCTTTCACGGGGTAAGCCAGTTAGACATTCAAGATCTGTCACAGTTCTGTCAGATTCGGACTGATCTGAAAATCCCACACCAAAAGCCTCTGAGGAATAATAGAGATCTCTCAGTGAACTGGTTCTAGAAGCTTGAAGGAGTTCTTTCGCAAAAGAGGCAACCCATGTCAATTGAGCAAACCGTTTTACATGTTTTACATTACTCGAATCACGTATGTTTTGAGAGGAACCTAACACGTAGTGATTATTTGATTCATCATAAACAATGTTGCTGGTTCTCCTATCTGGAATCTCTAGTACTGGATATCTATTTTCGAGTATTGCTTGGACTATGTCTTTGCCTAGGGAAACTAGAATCTCTTTTGCGGATCCTGACTCATTCATCGGAGTCCACCTCAAAAAGTCGTTTTACAAGTTGATTAGTGGATGGGACTTCATCACAATCAGCCAGTGCAGCACCGAATCTAGCTATTTGTCTGAATGATTTTGAAAACTCTCTCATCTTTTTGGTTTCTCGTAGACTTCTCATTGATCGTGCGCTAATCTTGCCAAGTTTTCTTCCAAGTTCTCTGAAGAGCTGATGTGTTTCTTGTTCAATCTCGGGAATTGATGCGAGAGATTGTTTTCCTGCTGCCTTGAAGGGTATCTTTGTTGAACACAGATGGAAAAACAATCCAACCGGTTCTTTTGAGCCAAAATCATATCGAGACCAGTTCACTCGCTTAAGAACTCTTGATAAAACACCATCACTGGAATCATAGAGTAGAGGCACTCGATTGACAAACCTATAGAGAGTTGGAATATCAGAACGGGGAAAGTCATCTCCAGTTGCAAGTGCAGCCTCTATGATGAAGGGATTCCCTTGCCATTCACTAACCCCACGACTTGCATATTCGCTTGTTTTCACATTAAACACAGATTCAATCGCATTCAGAAAATCAAGTTTTCCAATTTTGCTCAGACATTTACTATCAGGACGTTCAAATCCATCATACTTTCTCAATGCATGTGCCAAGCGTGATAATTCCTCTCGTGTGAGTTCTGACACAACTTGGTCTGGATTCAGATTCATGAATTTCAGAAAACGTGTTGAAGTTCTAGGTCCCATTTTTTGGAAAGATTTGCGTAAGAATTCGTCAAGACCTTTTGCTCCATTCTTTGAGATAAGTCTACGTAGGACTTCCATATCGACTGACCGGGGATGCGGTTTTGAGGGTCGTATTGGTTGTGGGATGTTTTTAGACCAATTACCCAGATCCAAGTGTACTTCATCGTCAATTTTCAGAGTTAATTTCGCATGAGGTGTGGATATTGTTGAAAGACGTAAATATTCAATAATACGGTCCTGAGCCCGTTTTAGGTCACCCTTCAATTGAATAATTACCGTGGTTCCTTCATTGGTGCGTGGGAGTTCTTCTTTACATTCAACTATTGGACAGTTGTTCTCAACATCCACCAGTAATCGATAGAGGATTGCCTTGGAGTTCTGAGTCTTTGAATGAATAATGACAGGAGAGTCAGTACTAATCTGACCATAGAGTATTGCCATAGTGACTCCTAACCCGAAGGTCCCACGTTTTTGTTGTTGTGAGTATTTGCTGCCATAAAGCACTCTAGCAAAGGCTTTCGGTATATGTTCAGGTGGGACTCCAGTGCCATTATCCGAAACTTTGATGGTAATTATATCAGATGTCACATTTTGTATCTCAATATCCACTCGTGGGAGGATCCGTGCATCATCACAAGAGTCCAGACTATTCTCTACTAACTCTCGGATGGTTGAAAACACGGCCTGAGTTGGATTACCGAAACCAGCCATCTGCCGATTCCTATAGAAGAACTCTGCAGGAGAGATGCTTTTGAAGATGGCTTCTTGTGATTCTGAATGACTCATACTACTCAAGAATCAGAAAACGCTCTAGTCATATTAGACGGGGTATTACAGGCATCATAGGTCCGTCTCTTCCCACAACTCAGCCCTTTGGCGATTAAGATCTCTCCGCATTTTCTCTAAGCGGGAATAAACAGCACTATGAGGTGCGCCACCAATGAGCATGTCAATAGCTCTTCTCGCGTAGTCAAGTCCTGGACTCACCCCGATAATGGATACTGTCTTTCCATAAACTGAAATCTTTGTTTCAGTGGTTTGTTCAATAACTCGTCTTGTCCTACCATTCTCTCCAATTATTCTACCAGCGACTCTCTTCATTTGGTTCGGTGAAGAACCTACAATCTCGCGGAGAGATATTATCACGAGTTGCATATCATCATCAATCAGAGAGAGTGCTTTTCTTGGACTGAACCCCCTAGCCATTGCTTTGACAATGTCACGAGCTTTCCATGCTAACACAGGGTCTTCTGTTTGCTCAGGTGCAGTAATTGTCACTATACCTTCTGAATTAACATCTATCTTAACATTGGTGAGTTGTTCAACACGTTTTCTGACTTTACCATTTCTTCCTACAATCACGCCAACTCGGTCTTCTGGCACCTTGATTGTTTCATGATAAAGCATTCATTGTTCACCAACTTTCACTATATGTTTAGTAATGACTTCGGGGTCTTCTGTATCGACTCCTAATTTCGTAAAGTAATTGGTTATGTTTTGAATGTCACGGAATAGATACTTTTTCGCATGATCATGACCAATGAGGACAGCCTGAGAAACATCGATGAAGATTGGTTTCTTTAACCAAAGAATGTTATATTCTGAGAGGTCAGCATGCACAAGTCCCGCCTTTGTATAACCCTTTTCGATCATTCTGATGATTTCATTGAATGTCTTCACAGGAGAAGGAATATCAACATTCTTCAGCAAAGGTGCTGGCAAACCGCGTTTCAAATCCCCAATAAACTCCATAACCAATACGTTTCTTTCAATGGCAATTGGTTTAGGAACCCTGACCCCAGCCTCATGATATCTCTGAAGATTTTTGAATTCCTTTGTTGCCCATTGAGGAATCAGTGATCGGCTGCGCCGCTTCACTTTCTTAAACCTCGGGTCACCAACAATATATTCTAACATGAAATCTGTTTCAGCTGTGGAAACCCGATATATCTTCACAGCCACAGGTTTTCCATTTGCACCCTCGCCTCGGTACACATTAGCCTCCTTGCCAGTACTGATTGCTCCATGTAGTGCACTGATTGTACCCTGATTAAGGAGCTTGTAGAGTGTCTTGAGCGTTGGAGGATCAATTACACCCTCCACCACTTTGAATTCATCGTCATCTTTCCGTCGTTTCTGTTTACGGCGGTCGAGCTCAGAGATGATCTTCTTGTGCATCTCATCAGCTCTTGTCAATAGCAGCATCCATCCTAGATTCTACTGTTTCGAAATCATGTGAAACTAGAAATCATTCTCAGAAAAGCCTTCACTTCGACTCAAAACATCTTCAAAATGCCTTTCTTTTGCAACCAGTCTATTTCATTACCCCTGTATCGATAGACAACATCACATTTCTCGTCACTTTGGAAATCCCAAGGGGTGATTAAGACTGTATCACCAATTCTCATCCAGACTCTCTTCTTCATTCTACCTGGGATTCGACCGATTCTGATGTTCTGATCCTCACACCTGACTCGAACTCTATCAAACCCCAGCATCTGGATGATGATTCCAAACATTTCTCCATCATCACGTCTGGGGGTTCTCACTCTAAAAGGTTCGTCTGGGTTATCCCCTTTTTGCGGTTGTTTACCGCCTCTTCTTCGAGACAAAATATTCCTCCGGTTAAGCGCTAGACTTCAGCGTCCTATAGCGACTATAGCAGGAGTCTGGAGGAGGCCATTTAAGCGTACCGAAACCTCATTCTAATCCTTTGGGAGTAGGTAGAACTCCTCATCGAGTATCAGGCCTTTGACAGAAGTCCCAGTTTTCATATCATCATCGAGAAGGGCTTCTTCAATTTCTCTTATTTCGTAGGTCGTCGTATCCATAATTTGAACCGGTTGACCATAGACTCTTGTTGTGATCATAAACTCTCGACTCTCATCTTTAGATGTCAGATATTCCAGTGTTCGCCATTTAGAGCTCTTGGGGTTCATGGTGAATCTCTGTCTTTGAACAAGGTCAAAACATGTGAGACCGCTCTTACTCATTGCCATGACTTGACAGGGGGTGTCAAGAACTTTCACAAAATCACCTATCCTGAATCTATGAAGTCTGAGGAGAATGGTTGTTCTATACTTGTCTCTTCCAGCCTTGTCCTGACCAATCAGTTTGTAGTTCTGCTTACGTTGGGCTAGATATCGGGACTCAATGACATCAGCAATCGAACGACAGAGATGCTCAGAACCTATTTGGAAGTCCATGCCGTATTTGTCGCTACTGATTTTTGTGACGAACGCTTTGTCATCCGACCCGTACTGCGCGATGGTCATTTCTGTCACTATACGTACAATGTCATCTTCTTCCTCTTCGGTCACCTGTCGACCGTCCGCACGAATCTGGAGTGTGGCTTCGTAGTAGCCGCCACTCTTCATTCCGCATGTGTCACAGGTACCAAATGAGAACCTGATTTCGACCTTGTACTCCTCATCATGCGGAGGTAGGTTCTCGTGAGACTTGCCGAAAACTCTCAAAATTATGTGAAGAACCCTATCTAATCGTTTCTCCTCCTCGATCTCGAGTTCAATACCATGGACAAGGGGTTTCACCTCATTGTCCAAGAGGATTTCCACCTGATGAGGCCAGAGATCATCAGAATCAGCTGCCTCAAATGTTAATTTTTTCCAACCACCTGGTACCTTCACTGAACCGCATTGTTTGCAGCTTAATAGTGTGAGTGGTGTAGTAACCTCAATCAGGGGATGTTCCTTGTCGTAACAGTCTACGCAGAGTCCATCCAAGACAGAGGGTTTTCCACATTGATAACAGGGGGCTTTCAAATGAACCAACACGATTTGTTCCTACATATTTGCTTAAAACGTGGACTATTGTGTAAAAAATAAATAAGGACTATAACTCGAACTGTCCTCGTTGCTTCCAAAGGTGCAATATCACGGAATGGTGAACATAATTGAGCGCACAGAAAATCGCGGTAACAGCGGATATTGATAATGGCCTTGAAAGCCCCATAAGTGGCCATTTTGGACATTGTAAAGCGTTTATCGTTTCCACCGTGGAAGATGGTGAAATCGTCAAGGTGGAAAGTATACCAAATCCAGGACATTCAAGCTGCGCCGAACCAGTAGATAGACTTGCAGGTTTGGGGGTAGAAGTTCTCATCACTATGGGCATGGGTATGAAACCCTTCATGCATGCTCAACAGGTGGGTCTGACAGTTGTTCGAAGTGGAAACACCACTGTAGGTGATGCTGTTAAGACTTACTTGAAAGGTGTGGGAGAGTTAATGGATCGTGATGGTCTCTGCGGTGGAGGCGGTCATGGTGGAGGTTGCAATCATTAGAGTTTGACCCACTGCGCATGTGGATGTCCTTCAATATACAAGATAGCCTGTTCATGAACTAAACCTGCATTCATTGCAGCCTCTACAGTCCTCTTTCCAACCATATTCGCAATTGTTGCTTTCTCAAGATGTTTTAGACACAGCTTCAGATCCACAAGTTCCCCACCATAGAATTCCTCACTGACCTTGAACTGCAATTCCCCGTCTTTCAATGTCTTACCTAGAAGACTCTTGTCACACATTGCTACAACATAATGCTCATGGGTTTCGCTCACTCGCATGTAGACTTGCACCAAAATCATTCGCCTCCAGAATTACACAGGTCTGATTGCTGTATGGGCACCGCAGGCTGAGCAGACCAAATAGTATGCACCGCCTTCTTTCGTGATTTCAGTGTCAGGACGTGTACACACCGGACATATGACATAGGAGTCAATGTAGCGGTTGAGAACTTCATCGACTTGTTCTTGGTTGAACTTGCCATTGAACAAAGCGTTACTGCCCTCTATGTTTCCTGCAGTTCCAATCTGTTGCGATACGAACTTCAGTATCTCCTTCCCAGGGCGGTTCAATACATTTATGATCTCCTGAAAGTTCTGCCAGATACTTCGGTTGCCTTGGACAATAAGTTGAACCTCAGGAACCTTAAACCGTTCTCCTGATTTTTTGAAGGCATCCTCAGGTACCTGAGATCTAGCTCTGTCCAGAAGTTTGTCATAGTCGTCCATACTTGATTCTTCTCCTATATGCTATTGAAGGTATTGCTGTGATGCATCACTCACATGTCTGAGGTGCGGAATTGTCCAATGCTGACTTCATTGAGTGCCCCCTCAGCGACAAGGTTGAAGACCTTTGTTTGCACTTTTTCTGAATCTTGTCCCTTTTTCTCAAAATAATCCACTATGTTCTTCAGAGGTATGCCTTCGGGAGGGGCTTCTAGTCGAACATACGCTATGATGTCATTTGCAAGTTTTCCAGAAACCGTTGGAGTGGAGGTGGTGGTCAACAATTCTTGTTGCTGCTCCATTGAGTCAGGGAGTGACACCCCGCTTCTATTTAGAATCGCCTTGTAGCGCTCCATGAGATGAAGGCTCATGAAGTTAGGGTCTGTCAGTTCTTTGACTATCTCGGGCATCAAATAGACTTCCTCATTATATTCTCGTACCCTACCAACTACCATGACCAGGATACTTTCTTTCACACCTTCGAGTATGGCGGCCTCTTCTTCACCCCACACTTTTACACCAATTGTATCAGACCCATCATCCAAGGTGATACCTTCAAACCGTTTCTTTCCGGTGTCATCACCCTCTCTGGAGAACTTACTGACTACAAAGCCTACAACCACAACTCTCCTCAGTTCAACACCAAAAGGAGAGACCACATGCGGTCCATTGTCACTAGAAAACACTCCATTGGTGATGTCAGAGATGGAAGCTCTGACTGCTGTCATTCTCTCTCTCATTTGAGCCATTCACCTGAACCCTATTAGTGCTTCATTGTGTCACTATATATCCGTCACGGAAGCTAGAAGAAATCCGAAAGCGAACTCTGATGTGTTGAGCCGCGAAGTTCTTCGAGTGCAGTTGCCAGTCTCTCGAGGGATTTCTGGACTCTAGATTGACTGAAATCGTGTTCAGCACACAAGATCTTTTGAATTTCTTCGGACTTTGGATTAGACCACTCTGGTTCTGCAACTTTCATCTGTGGAGGATTGAGAAAAATCTCGCGAATCTCATCATATGGAATGTCTAGAATCTCTGTGTATTTCTCCTTGTCCTTAGGCTTTTTTGAGCCTTTGAAAGTGGATTCAATCTTCTCTAGCGACCCATGTTTCTTTATGAGTTTCAATGCAGTCTTTGGACCAACACCGGTTACGCTATCGTTGTAATCAGTCCCGATTAATATCGCAATGTCAATGAGCTGTTCACGATTGATTTTCAACAGGCTGAGGTTGTGGTCAAGGTCTATCAGTTCAGGAGATATCACCTTGTAAGTCTTCGAACGTCCACCACGACGTCGACCAGAGAGAGAAAGATTCCGAATCATTCGGGGACAGTTATAGAGTAAAGAGTCATTATCTTGACTTGCACTTGCCCATACCTGTCCATAACGGGCCATCTGGGCGGCTAGAGCCTCACCCTCAGATGGAGCTTGGATCACAGGAATTCCCAAGGCAGTTAGTAGTTTTTTACTCTCCTCAATCATTGGAGTAGTTAGTCTAGAACTTCCCTTTGCAGCCTTGAGCGCATCTTCAATCCTTCCCTCGGCCTTCGCGGCCTGCCACTCTTCATATGCTGCTTCCCGAATCTCTCTCCTCTTTTGCTGTTCTTTTGCTTTTAGTTTTGGAGCCTCACCATCAAAAACATACAACGGGTATAATCCATTCTCGAGGAAGTTTACATTTCGATAAAATAACCCGCTTAGATGACTTGTGACTCTACCCTGTCGGTCAGCCAAAGGAGTTCCATCTGGTTGTCTAATGCTGGAGAGAAATGCATAGATTGTATTAAACGCATCAATAGCCAGTTTCTTTCCCGATAAATCAGTAAGTGAGATAGCTGTTGCAGCAACGATGTCACCGAGCTTGGTGCCCATTCGATCCACTCCGTATGTCACTTATTCCATTACATCTCAAGAATATATGCTTCGGGTTGATAGTTACACTTCGAC
>JBHLRC010000003.1:0-56497 GCA_048882965.1 Candidatus Thorarchaeota archaeon | reverse complement strand
AAAGGTGATGTGCTGGTCGGGATTTCCTCCAACGGGCTGCATACCAACGGATTCACCCTGGCGAGGAAAGTGCTCTTTCCCAAATTCAAGCTGAATGATCAAATCGAACAATTGGGCTGCACTCTCGGAGAAGAACTGCTCAAGGTGCATGTCAACGGCGCCACTTGAACCACTCTACGAACCGGAGGTTCCAGAACCTCCTTCAATGGAAGAAGAGGCAACATTAGATCCTCCACCAGAGTGGGACAGCCTGGAAACTGATGAACCAGATGTTTCAGATGCAGAACGTGAAGAGTTAGGAATAGAGTAGGAATGTGTGGGTTCACTAGACCTCCACTACCCAACCATAGGGGTCTTCTCGTTCTCCTGATTGAATACCAACTAGGTCATCAAAGAGACGTTGAGTCAACTCCCCAGTTTTTCCATCTGCAACTTGATAGGGAGTGTCTTTATACCAGAGAGATCCCACAGGCGCAATTATTGCTGCAGTGCCACAACCAAATATTTCCTGCACCTTACCAGAAGTGATACCTTCTATAATCTCATCAATAGAAACCATTCTCTCCTTTGGGGTCAAACCATAATCTTTGACAAGAGTGAGTACTGAGTTTCGTGTGACCCCTGGTAGTATTGAACCTCCCAAGGGGGGTGTTGTTATCTCATCATCAAATCTCACAAACAGGTTCATTGTTCCTACTTCTTCAATCCACTTCCTTTCCAGAGCATCCAACCATAGAACTTGAGAATATCCAACTTTTGCGGCATCAGTACCAGCCAGTAGACTTGCTGCATAATTACCACTTGCTTTTGCTGAGCCAGTACCACCCTTTACAGCCCTCACATATTTATCACTCACGAATATCTTCACAGGAGCAAATCCTTCCTTGAAATAGGGACCCACGGGGCTCAGAATAACATAATAGAGATAGTCCTGTGATGGACGTACTCCTAGTTTGGGTTCGGTGGCAATCATTGTTGGTCGAATATAGAGAGAACTTCCTGGTACTTCGGGAATCCAGTCAGAGTCAATTTTCAGAAGCTCCTTTAATGAGTTCAGGGCAAAATCATTATCAATGGTAGGCATCACCATTCGTTCTGCTGATGTATTTAGACGCTTGAAGTTCATCTCGGGTCTGAAAAGAAGTACTCTCTCACCTCTTCGATATGCCTTCATTCCTTCAAAAATGCCTTGACCATAATGAAGACACAGAGCGGCAGGACTTAGGGAAAGCGGACCATAAGGATGAATCCGCATATCTCCCCAAGCGCCATTCCTAAACTGCATTGAGAACATATGGTCAGAAAAGACTGTCCCAAAAGACACTTGAAGAACATCTTTTGGCTTTTCCTTTCGTTCAGCATCGGGAACTAAATCGATGTCGATATTCATTCTCATGCACAACAATTCATGACTGTACATTTCCACCTCTTAAGCCGATAGGTTTGGTGACGACACGTGTAACTACTGATTTAGGCATCTTAGAAACTTTGTTAAGTCAACCAATATCAGGTGAATACACCCAAGGAGTAATCATCGATGAGCCATCATGAGGGATTGCCACCAGAAGATGCATTCTATGTAGATCCAAAAGAGATGCTCTCTCAGTATAGCGTGGAATGGGTCTCACTCCGGAAATCGTATGATGAGGTTAAGAAGCAGCTTCTTGATGTCCAAGAAGAACTTACTCGTATCGATAGAAAACTGGAGCTAGGTGAGATTACCGAAGGAGAACATATTATTCTCTATAGAGAGAAGTGGGCAGAATCAACTCAAATTGTACAGGTGAAGAGAGAGGTAGAGAACCGACTGTATGAGATACAAAAAGCCATTCGTGAAGCAAACAAACAGTTGAAAAAAGCAGAAGAAGAACGTCGTAGAAGAGAGAGAATGGAAGAAGAGAGGTCTCACGCGATGATAGAGTGGATGTCATTGAAGCAGGGATTTGACCTTGTAACTGCTCGACGTGATGAGATAAACACTGAGTCAGATAGACTTGAAATCCAAAGAAGAAATGGTAAGATTTCTGATGAAGAATATAGGGAGAGAAGAATAGATCATATTAGACAACTTGCCGAACTTAGTACAGTTGAGTCTGATGTAAAACGGAGACTTGCTGAGCTTCTAGAAATCATCAGACAATAATTAGTACACTTTTGCACTAGCAACTTTCTCGTTTCCATATTTGAAGGCTGGTTAGATTTAAGTAGCTGTTTTAGCGTGGGCCATTTACGAATTCCTGCCCCCAGCAGGACGAGGTGTAACAAATTGACTACAGTAGGAGTTCCTAATCAAGGAACAACAAACAAACGGGGTTCCTCGGGAACGAGGACACGTCAATCAGATGTCAATCCCCATTCGGGGATGTGTGCGTCGTGTATAAGAACTTGTACAGTCTTGTGCGAGATTAGCAAATCAGCTTTTCGTGGAAAAGAAGTTCTTTATCCAGAACCCGAGGAGTTTGGTGCCAGTACAGCCTCAGGTAACAAATACTATGGTCTTGGATGGGAAGACTTTCAGATAATGGTCCAAGTCCAAGGTGCACATGGAATTGAAGCAGATTCAGATAAGGCAATATTTCCGAATGTTGATGTATCCACCAAAATTGGTGGTGTTCCAATGAAAGTCCCTGTTTTCACAGCAGGACTTGGATCCACTGCGGTTGCAAAGCAAAATTGGGATAGTATTGCTGGTGGTGCTGCGCTTTCGGGAGTGGTACAAGTAGTTGGTGAAAATGTCTGTGGAATGGATCCAGACTCAACATTCAAAGAAGTTGGTGGTAAGAAGCAGATTGAACACTCACCTGACATGGAGTTTAGAATCAGAGCTTATCGTGATTGGTGGGATGGAAAATACGGAGATATTGCAGTCCAAACCAATGTTGAGGACCAACGTCTTGGTGTAGATTTGTATGCGATAAACAAGCTTGAAGTCAATATTATTGAACGCAAGTGGGGACAAGGAGCTAAAGCTATTGGAGGAGAAGTACGTCTCTATAGTTTAGAAAGAGCCAGGCAACTGAAGAGCCGCGGATATGTTGTCATTCCTGATCCAGACGATCCTATCATTGAGCAAGCATTCAAAGATGGGGTGTTCAAAACATTCGAGCGTCACAGTCGTGTTGGAATGCCAGAATTCAAGGGAATGCAAGAAGATATTGCATGGCTTAGAGATAATGGTGCTAAGAAAGTATTCATGAAGACAGGTGCATATAGACCTATTGACGTTGCATTTACATTCAAGGTAGCATCAGAGGCTAAAGTCGATCATTTAACATTTGATGGTGCTGGAGGAGGAACAGGTATGTCTCCGGTCCCGATGATGAATGAAGCAAGTACACCAACATTATATCTCTACGCTCAAATGCTAAGGTGTGCGGAGATTCTCAAGAAAAAGGGCAAACATGTTCCGACTCTCGCTATTGCCGGAGGAATAATGGAGGAAACAGCTATCTTCAAAGCAATAGCAATGTCCAACTTGGATGGCAAAGAACCACTTGTCAAAGCTGTGGCGATGGCTAGGTCACCAATAACTGCAGCTTTCAAAGGTGCTTACTTCGCAGAGTTGGCTGAAGAGGGCAAACTTCCAAAGCCATTTGTAAAATCATATGGTGATGATCCTGAGAAGTATATGGTTGCATCACCCAAACTCAGAGACGTGTGGGGTGATAAATACAAAGACATACCCAAAGGAGCTATCGGTGTCTTTTCATATTACCATGAACGTCTTGGTACTGGGCTTCAACAGCTGCTTGCGGGTAATAGAAAGTGGAAGATCGATCTCCTCGATAGAGATGATGTATGTTCACTCACAACTCTAGCTGAAGAGGTCACTGGAATTCCAATGCCTCATCGCTATCAGGCAAAACAAATGGAAAAGATTCTGGAAGACATGTAGTTCTTTTTCATTTTATTGGGGACTTTGGTCCCCAACTTTCTCTTTTTCATAATTATTCAAAGAACACAACTGATTAGAAAATGTAAAAAAAGAGAGAAAAGGCTGTCTAAGACAGCCTCATCAAATCTAAGGATAGAGCCCTCTGAGTTCATGAGCTGCCGCGATCCGTCCAACTGCAAGGATATATGCAGCAGTCCTCATATGGACTTCTTCCTTTTCTGATATATTGTGTACTTCATTAAAAGCTGTAACAATTCGCTTTTCGAGCTTGCCATTGACCTCTTCCTCTGTCCAAGATTCTCGGGTCAGGTTCTGTAACCATTCATAGTAAGAAACAGTGACTCCTCCTGCATTCGCAAGAACATCGGGTACAAGAAACACACCTTTCTTAGAGAGAATTTCATCAGCCGCTGGTGTCGTAGGACCGTTTGCACCCTCTACGATTATCTTTGCTTTGATTTTATCAGCATTTTTAGCAGTAATTTCATTCTCCAGTGCTGAAGGAATCAGGATATCAACATCAAGTTCGTAGACATCGCATTGGTCAATATTCTTGGCTCCTGGATAATCCTTGACACTACCTGTCTTCTCCTTATGTTCCATGACTTTCTTAGTATCCAGACCATCGGGATTGTAGATAGCTCCACGTGAATCGCTAACGGCAACAACCTTTGCTCCGAGCTCTTCTACCAACCATGCTGCATTGTAACCAACATTTCCATACCCACTAATGCCTACAGTTGCTCCTTTTGTATCCAAGCCGACAACCTTTGCAGCTTCTCTAACACAGAACACCACGCCTCTTGAAGTAGCCTCATTTCTACCGAGAGATCCTCCAACAGCAATGGGTTTTCCAGTAACAACCTCAGGAACAGCATAACCCGCACTCATACTATATGTATCCATTATCCATGCCATTGTTTGTGAATTTGTATTAACATCAGGAGCAGGAACATCTCGATATGGTCCAATTATCAACGAAATCTCAGAAGTATATCTTCTAGTCAGATGTTCAAGTTCATGTTGACTCATCTCCTTGGGATTGCAAATAATACCTCCTTTTGCACCACCGTAAGGGATATCGACTACTGCAGTCTTCATAGACATCCATGTAGCCAACGCTTTCACCTCATCTAGGTTTACTTGGGGATGAAATCTGATTCCCCCTTTGAAAGGACCACGAGCTTCATCATGCTGAACCCTGTATCCAGTGAATACCTTGATTTGTCCATCATCCATTCGAACGGGAATTGCTACTTCTAGAACTCTCTTCGGATGCTTCAAGACCTCTATAATATCTGGATCAAGATCCATGTATTTTGCGACAATATCTATCTGCTTCTTTGCATTCTCAAATGGATTGAGTGTTTTCACTTCTTCAGACATTGTATCACCTCAAGATTGCACATATTTAGTGCTCTTGACATGCCCGCGGCTGAGGTTGTTTCCTTTTGAATTCATCGATAGGACATCGCAACTGAATCCGAAAAAGTAAACATATCCTAAAGAGAATCCATGAGAACAGTCATTAGTTCCAATGTTGAAGAAATGAGTGGGTGAAACAAGTTCCAGATTTTGAACAGGAGTGGATTTCTCCGATCCTTGAGGTCTACAAAAAGAGGAAAATAACAGAGAACTTCTCAGTCATACTTGGACTAAATCCCCTTGGGCAGGCTATCTGTCGGAATTTGTATGAGAAAAATGAGTTTGAGACAGTATTGCTCTTCAATTCGCCAGCTTTTTCAACATGGAATAGGTATCCTGTAGAACTCAAGCCACCAGTAGTCCCTGTCCATGGGATGGTTTCTGATGATTTGATGCTAATATTCGGCGATGTCATGTTCAAAGAATATGACTGGATTATAGACATGTTATTCTATCTAAGAGGCAATGTCCCAACACGCTTCGTCATTTCAGTCATGACACATGATGGACCTACATGCGGTCAGGTAATGTCAAAGAAGGGTGATCGTTTACTAAAGCGAATGGATGTCCCTTTGGGTAGATCAGATTATTACGATGGTGTTGCAGCACCACTCATTAGTGCAGGGAGTACCGCGGGTTTGGATCCAGTAGTCTTATTTCTTGAAGAAACCCGAGACCAAGAGATTATCCTCCAGATTGATGAGGTATCAGTCACACAAACAGATGTGGATGAAGCCCTGATGCTTCTCAAGACTGGTCTTGAGTTTCAACTAGCATGCTAGTCCTCTTGATCTTCCGAAGATGTTTGTCCATATCCAGTTCGAGTTTTTCCAGCTAAGTGATTAAATCGTTCATGGATGTCACTTCGGGATATTTCACTGTCACAATTGGCACACATGAGTGCTTTTGTGTCTCTCACGTTTACAATCTCTCCACAAGAGATGCATGTCCAGAGACCTCCTTGTAGTAATTTGGTCTTTCTGAAAACAACTCTTGCCATATCACGCAGAGTTTCAGGACAATCTTCAGCTACACCGACGATTCCTTTGTCAGACCACTCACATAAGACGGATACAAGAGTCGTCATCAATTCAATTATCCTTGTTGTGCTTTCTTCAATCTCAGTGGATGATTCGGATTTCGTGTCGCGAGGGGCATCAGGAATTCTCGACAGTACCTCAGTGAAAGCAAAGAATGCGGGTGCAGGGAAACGGTCTCTTCCCTTAGCTTCCACCATTTGACCAAGAACTGCAGATATCATCAACGTTTGTGTGTAGTCCTCACGAAGAATCTTTTCTGCTTCTTTGACTATTTTGCTAGCATTGATCTTATACTTGGTTTCCGAGAGTCCGTGTTCCTTGGCAATCTGTCTGACTGAATCAATAAGACCCATTCCTTTTGTCATCATACGGTTGACCTTTCTCGCAATAGAAGGATAGGGTAGTCCAACGTCATTAGCCAGCTCTTGCAACAGGTCTCTCGCAGTCAGACTCAATCATAGCACGTACCTATGGTGGCATGATTCAATTACATGACTACCATTTTAGGTTACCGAACCACTCCTTGAACAGAAAATGACAGGGGACAAATCTCATAAAGGCAGAATTGTCGCCCACACATGGCGGTCTATTATGAAAGACTATGATATCATCTTAGCCAGTGGTGCAGAACATCTGAAGGAGAGCTTTCAAGAGGAAGGTTTCCGCGTGTTCACATCTGCGCTCAATTATGATAGAAGGAGACTTTTCCCAAATGCAGACATATATGCAAAACTGGAAGATGTTTCTGAACTCTCTAATAGACGCGTTATAATCATCCAGAGTTGCACAGGATCAGGACCTGCTGAACACGAACAGTACACCACTTCAGACCGTGTTGTTGAACTCCTTCTGCTTCTTGATCTTCTATCAAGACCGGTGGCAGTCCAAGAAATCGGACACAAGTGCTATGAGTGCAAACCAATTGGAACTCCTTAAAGTGTTGAAGTAGTACTGACCTTTCAACCGTTTGCTTTGCAAGACAAGGCCTTCAAAACAGGTGAAGCCATCTCAGGACGATGGGCAATTGAAACCATAGCAAAAGCCTGCAATAAAATATGGGTGGTCAATCCACATGCTCCAGACAGTCTTGATTGGGTACAAAATCTGAAAGAGAAGAAGCTTTACGAAACCATCGATGTCATTCCAGAATTAATCGAATTAGCAAAATCACAGTTTGGTTTTAAAGACTGCATTCTAGTGACTCCTGACGAAGGGGCACAGGAAAGATACAAAATCGAGGGATTTGGTAAGAACCGCGAAAACTCATTCAAAGTTGACTTACATGGTAACATTGAGGTTCAGGACAAGGAGGTTATTGTTGTCGATGACCTTACAAAAAGTGGGAGCACCCTTCTGAAAGCAGCAGACAGATTGAGAAATCAAGGAGCTGTTGATGTTGGCATGGCAGTAGCTCATGTGCTGCCATTAATTGAGAGAGGTGAAGAGCTGCTGGAAGAACTACTTGAAAAAGCACGGGGGTTGATTGTCACAACAAATACAATCTATACAGAAACCTTTTGCGAGCAAAACCCGCAATTAACTTATGATATCGTACGAGCGTTAATCAAGCACCTATAGTGAACGATTGAATTCAATCTATGTAGTCCTCAGCATCACCAGTAGCAGACCATGCTTTCGAACTGGATCTTTCCACAAGTTTTCTCTTTTCAAGGTCCAAAAGAGCTTGCATAACATCATTTTGATTGCACTCTATTTTTCTTTTCAGAATCGATGTAATAGCACCGGGTCTCCGGGAGTCTGCAATAATCACATTTAGGATTTTTTTCTGAAGCTCGGTTATTTCCTCGCTCATTGTAACCATGCAGGTCGTTCCTGTTGGGTTCTTAAGCCTATCTCTAATTTGACTTGAGCTATGACGAAACCCTTTTTTTGTGAATAATAACCACGCCAGAAGGTTATCACATGACAGGCAACAGAGAGTACCACATAGATATAGCAGCTGGAGAAATTCCCGAGCTCGTTTTATTACCAGGAGATCCAGATCGTGCCCATGCCATTGCAATGGGATTCTTTGATGAACCGAAAGAAATAGCAAAGAAACGAGAGTATTGGAGCTTTAAGGGGAAGTGGAAAGGAGTACCAGTTGCAGTTTGTTCAACGGGGATTGGTTGTCCATCTGCAGCAATTGCTATTGAAGAGCTTGTGAATGTCGGCTGTACTACATTTGTCCGTGTGGGCACGTCTGGTGCTATAAGTCGGTCTGTTAGTTCCGGAGACCTTGTTATATTCACCGGGTCAGTGAGGGATGAAGGCACATCTATACAGTATGTTCCCCTGGAATTTCCAGCTGTGGCACATCCAGAGATGGTCATGGCTTTGACCAGAGCTGCAGAAAAAAGCGGTGTTCAATTTCATGTTGGTATAGGACACAGCAAAGATGCATTCTATAGTGAACACTCTAGCTATGTCACAGATCCAGAAGGAACACTTAGAAAATGGGAGATGCTTAGAGAGGCTAATGTGTTAGCTACGGAGATGGAAGCAGCGGCCCTGTTTGTCATTGGTCAATTGCGTAATGTCAAGGTTGGGGCAATATGCGTAGCTATAGGAGAGAATGTCGAGAAGGAAGCCAAGATTGTAGGGAAACCTCCAATCGATAATCTAGTCACCGTTGCTTTAGATGCAATCACTTCATTAAAGAGCTAGATTGATTTAGATTCCACCAAACCACATCTTCTTCTGAACAGCCATGTGTAAGTCCTCGGCTGTACGTTTGTCAATACCTGTAAGATGAGCTAGCTGCTCAGGACTTGTTGCAACCAAGTCGGTGGTTGTAGCAATTCCAGCATTGAAGATGAGATTGATTGTGGGTTCAGGGGTACCAAGTTCTACCAAAAGTTCCCGGAGATTTGCCATGGTGTCAACATTTGCTTCTGGAGGAGTTACTTCAGGCATCTCGCTTTCAATTGGATCCTCATCTGACTCTGTCAGGGTAGGCGGTTCTTCTACTTTTTCCTTAGAAGGTTCTGCGGATTTCTTCAAATCGCGAAGCTCTGCAGGCTCACCTGGTGTCCCATATCTCGCAATGAATGATGGTCTTAGGAAAATGATTCCAACTAATAGACAAACTGCAAAAATCATGGTTAGTATGGGTCCACTGATAATCATACCCTGAATTGACGAACCCAATCCAAGAGTAGGGATGCAGTCTACAACACCTTCATTGAACAACACAATCCAAGGAGTCCCGGTAAGATCTGCGAAGATAACTATCCATAGTGGAGAGAATAGACCAAAACCACCAGCCTCGAATATTAGAAATTCTCGAACTGTATCTCGTTTCGCAAAGAAGGCAAGAATTGGTGGTACAATCCCTATAGCTAGTGAAGCTACGAACCACAAAGTGAAGACGTCCCATGATAGCCCCAATATCAAGATAATTGCAGCACCAAGAAATATTACAAATGGAAGAACTGCACCGAGAAAGACACCATAGGCATATCTCATATGTCAAACTCACCTCAATGGTCGTATCCAATTCAAGGGTACGATTGAGGTTTTTAGGTGTTTGTAGGATTTCTCTGATTCGCAGTGAAGGTTTAAACAAAATTGACCCTTTTAAACAAGATTGTATAAAATGGCTTAAAATATAGGAAATAGCGCCAAAAAAGGCATCTCTAAGCTAAGCCTTATAAGGGTCTAGAGCCTGTTTTAACGCACCCTTTTGGAGGAGTAATGAAAAAAAATGACTTTCATTGTAAAAAAGGCAGTACAAGACTATGCTAAGAAGAAGAATGTCCAAGTTAGTGGAGACTTCTACGATGCATTAGACAGGAAAGTAGAAACACTTCTTGACCATGCTGCCAAGCGAACAGGCAATAACAAGCGTAAGACACTGAAGTCTTATGACCTGTAATCGAGTCTGATGATGCCGGGAGTGGGAGCACGGAATTAAGTGCTTCCACAACCTTTTTTCTTCCCCCAAAACGTCATTCTTATCAAGTAGTGACAAGGTCACATATTGTTATTCTGAGGTGTAGTGCCAAATGCATAAGGTCTGTCTCACAAACGACGATGGTCCCCGAAGTGACGGGATGTTAAAGCTAGCAGAATATCTAAGTGATTCAGTAGAACTTGTAGTAGTTGTACCTGACGGACAAAGAAGCGCAACAGGAAAGTCATTGACGCTGAAGAGACCTATCAGAATCACAGAACAGCATAATAAGAATGGATTTCAGTTTGTATCTCATGATGGAGCGCCAGCAGATTCTGTAATACTTGCTCAAGCATTCTACCATGATATAGACCTCGTAGTTTCAGGAATAAACTCAGGAGCAAATGTTGGTTATCAAAGTATGCTGACAAGTGGAACAGTAGGCGCAGCATTCGAGGCAGCAATCATGGGCTTACCAGCAATAGCAGCTTCACGTCAAGCGATACCCAGTGAGTGGTTTGATTCCGCAGGATCAGATTCTGAGTGTGAAAAGATGTGTGAGATTACAAAAGACCTAATCTTAAAGATCCTTGAGAAGGGATTGCCAGATGGGATTGATCTACTTAATCTAAACTTTCCCTCTGATCTGAAGGATGAGTCTCAGGTCGTCGTTACAAAACCAACAAAGATTAGAATGCACAATGAGGTCGAGAGAAGAACAGATCCGAATGGACGTCCATACTATTGGTATCTTGGAGTAGAGAGAGAGCCAGCACCCAAATCAGATGCATATGAGGTGTTTGTTAACAGAAATATCTCAATTTCACCAGTCATTTTGGATTGGATAACTGATGAGCATCTCAAAAAACTTGAGGAATTCATGATGTAATTTTTCGCAAAGCATCCCATAGTGCGTCAGTACTAGGACGATTTAGATGAGTGCTATCGGAATCATTTATCATAATTCTTCTTTCTGGGTTGTCTACGATCTCACCAATTATTGTGGCTGTAACGCCTTTTAACTGGAGAGTACTTACAACCTCGTTAACGTTTTCAGTATCACAACAGATTATCATACAGCCACTACTAATCAATTCCAACGGATTAATCTCTAATTCATTACAAATTACAGAAGTTGAATCATCTATTGGAATTGCATCACTATATATTTCAAAACCAGCATTACTTGCATCACAAATCTCGTGTAGTCCACCTGCTAATCCACCTTCTGTGGGATCATGCATCGCTGTCACGTGACCAGTTCCAAATGCTATCAGTCCATCATTCACAACACTGATTTGAGTTCTCAGGTTTTTTGCATGCTGGATTGTTTTGGTATGTATTTTCTTTGCAAGATTCTGTTCTCCTTCAGTAGCTAGAATCGCAGTACCTTCAATAGCAACAGACTTTGTTACTACTATCGAATCACCGGGTTTTGCCCCTGACGATGTAACGTAAGCTCCATCTTCAGCGATACCCATCATGAAACCTGTAACAATTGGACGATTGATGCCCTCTGTCACTTCGGAATGACCACCAGTGACTGCAATTCCCAAGTTTTGACATGCCTCATCTATCTGTTGTACAATCTGCTGTAATTGGGCGGGTTTGAATTTGATTGGGAGAATAATTGATACTAGGAACCATCTTGGTTGAACTCCAAAAGTAGCAATGTCATTAGCGTTCACATGGACAGCAAGCCAACCAATATCAGATACTGAACCTGTGACAGGATCTGTTGCAGCAATAATGACCTTATCACCGATTCGAATAACAGCTGCGTCCTCTCCAAGTTTTGGACCTAGTAGTACATCAGGATCTTTAACACCTAACTTTTCAAATACAATTTTCTGAAGGATCTCTGGTGGAACTTTTCCTGGTAGCATCCCGATAACCACCTCGGTAGGTGCGCACTGATCCTGTGCCTGATGCATGAAAAGACGATTCATTGTACCCATTACTGGGCTCTCCTCGCTCACTATGACATGAGGCATTTATCGGAACAAGTGCGCGTGTCAGAAAATGAGTGCATACTAATAACATAATCGAGAGGGGCATAGGTTTACAAACTTATTGAGGGAGATAGACTTCGACTTGACGGAGGTCTTCTTCTCGAAGGCGACTGCGCGATAAACTTGAACTAAGTAATTTGCCAAGAATGGAGGGCTCCTTCATCAATTCACGAGAGAGATACGCTCGCCCACTTGCAGCACGAGCTATAAGATATGCTCCGAAAGTCTTTCGAAACTCTTCCACTTTGAGGATTGTTTCGATTGGATCGTGTAAACCTTCTTTCTTCATTCTCAACATAGCAGCAAGCTCGAGTGCTTCATGGTATGGCCTTTTGAGAAATTTGGACCATTTAGATTGCTCAGGGTCCACATTTACAGCAGCTAGTCTTACTTTCGCTTTTCGAACTAGTCTAGCTGTCTTTACTAAATCCTGAACCGGAGTGTATCTGTAATGACCGGGTCCAACAGATTGAGCAAGCGGAATGTTTGGAGAAAAGTCAGAAATAAGAATAAGAAGTGGTTCAATGTCGTCATTTCGCATTCGTTCCCTCTTTATAGTTTCAAGTGACTTCTTCACAGCTTCTGCAAGAGGGGTCAATCCTGAGATTCTGAGTCGGCCTAATGCACGATATATCTTGTTCCAATTAGTTGTTGGAGCTTGAATTTCTACAGCGCCACTGTCTTTGAATGCAACGATTCCAGTTCGATCTTTAGATCCACGAGTTTCACTCTCTAGTCTTTCAAGAAATTCTCGAACCTGCTCCATGCTTCCCTTCATTGATAAACTCACATCAATTACAAGTATGATTGTGAGTGGTGTTCTGCCAGTAAAAACACTCTCTCTGATATCCTCGGGTATTATCTTGATTGGAGTACCATCAGTCCGCCCGGTTCGTGCAATCGCAGCCATTATTGTGGACGGAATATGAATGCTCCCAATTTCACCGGAGGGTATTCTGGAGCGAACAGGTCTACCATGCTTCATCGTATCTGATGATTGTAAAGATCCCATCGATCTGGAGCTCACCCGCTTCTTAATCCATCCACCTGATGAAACTCGTGCACGAATCATCGCTCTCTTGTGGAGCTTTTCTAAGTCAAATAATGCTTCACCAGCATCAATGTCAGGCATCTTGACAAAAAATCCATCATCTAGTCCGAACGGTGCCTCTCTAATATCAGATTTAGACCCAGAAATCATCTCAGGAGTTTGAGGGGTATAAGGACGTGTAGCGAGCCCCCACTCATCACCAGGCTCAGGTCGTCCTCCACCAGGTTCAACCGTGTCAATACCTGCAGCGGGCCCACTCTTTCTACGTGTCATGACATCAAGCCATTTTCGCACAAGGAGGTAGATCACAGGTGCAATAACGATTGTATCAATAATCAGAGCCGGGATTGTAGGAAACTGTAAGATTTCTGTACCAAATAACCAATTGATTGGACTAACATAAATCCAAGCAAACCAGATGAAACCAATTACCATCATGATTGCACAGATAGTCCCTTTGATGGGATCACCACGAGGATTTCTCACTCCTTCCGGAGTTTTTTTTTGCCTTCCTGTTTTCCTCCAGCTGCAAATTTGGACCCTCTACCAAACCTTCCTCCACTCACTCGAGGACCTTTTTTGTCATCTTCCTCGTCCTCTGGAATCTCAGTTGGAGACTTACGACGTTCGGTTTTCTGTGCCACCTCTGCGGCTTTTGTTATCGCTTGATCAATATCATCAGGTGCAGGTGGTTCCAAGAGACCCCCACGACGAGTTCTGTGACTAAGAACAAGTTGTGAAGCAAGTTTCATGTCTTCGAGTGTGACCTGTTTCCGACCCTCAAGTGCAGCATTTGTAATTGCGGCTTTGCTGATTATGATGTCTGGTCGGACTCCATCGACTTCTAGAGCATCACATGCCATCGCAATGGCTCTAAGTTTTTCATCGGGAAGCACTATATCATCAAGAAGATCCTTTGCTTGTATAATACGTTCTCGGAGTTCAGATTGCTGTGGTGCCCAACTTTCTCTGAACTTATCTGGATCCTCCTCAAAAGAGAGATTCCTCCGGACCAGTTGCATTCTATCCTCAATTGAATGATGGGTTCCAACTGCAACATGAAGTGGAAATCTATCCAAGAGTTGCGGTCTCAGTTCACCTTCCTCAGGATTCATAGTTCCAATGAGTACAAAATCAGACGGGTGAGATACTGAGATTCCCTCACGTTCAATGACGTTGATTTTGGTTGCTGCGGCATCAAGTAAATCATCAACAAGATGGTCTGGAAGAAGATTAACTTCATCAACATACAAAACATTCTGATGAGCTTCTGCGAGAATTCCTGGTCGCAATGCTTGAATTCCATCTTTCAGAACACGCTCAATATCAAGTGCGCCAATTAGCCTATCTTCAGTTGTTGAGAGTGGTAGATTCACAACTCTCATCTTTCGTTTTTCAGATTTCAGTTTCTTCCCAGATTCGACAATACTTCTACAATCAGCGCATAGAAAATCATGATTGTGGGGATTACAGCCAAATCTGCATCCAACAACTACATCCACCTCAGGCAATAAATCTGCTAGAGCCCGGACAACAGTTGTTTTTCCAGTACCCTTCGGTCCGGATATCAGAACTCCTCCAATCTGTGGATTTATACCATTTAAAATCAGGGCTAGCTTTAGTTTTTCAATTCCAACCAATGAAGTGAATGGTAAAGTCGTCCTTTTTAGCTCGCCCATAGATATCCCGACATACTATACTTCCGCGAAACTAGAGTGACAGGTACAAATAAGGCTAAGTGTTCATGTAATATCGTGAGTATTTTGATATCACACATCTCACACCTGGAATGTCCACAATGTAGAAAGAAATTCTCACCAGATAGTGCAGCTACCTTCTGCATCTGTGGATCACCCCTCTTTGCTGTTTATGACCTAGTTGGTGTGAGAGAAGCTGTAACTAAAAATGAATTCCCTTCAAACTTGAATTCCATGTGGAGATACTCTCAATTACTCCCTGTGAAATCACCCACATGTGTAGTCAGCCTAGGAGAAGGCTGGACACCACTGCTTCTTTCAAGGCGTCTTGGGAAACATCTTGGTCTCCGAATGCTCCGTATTAAGGACGAATCACAAAACCCCAACACAAGTTTCAAAGACAGAGGCCTCAGTGCCGCAGTTTCTAGACACTTTGAATTAGGAGCCATAGCATTTGCGCTACCATCGGCTGGAAATGCCGCTGTCTCTACCAGTGCTTACGCAGCAGCTGCTGGACTTAAAGCATACATCTTCATGCCGGATGATACTCCAGAGCCTTTCTTCTATCAATGTGAATTATTCGGAGCAGAAACAACTCGTGTTAAGGGAACTATTTCTGAAGCAGGAAAAGTCATGAAAGAACAGAATAGGGAATGGACTGATCTCTCCACAACCAAAGAACCATATCGGGTGGAAGGTAAGAAAACGCTGGGCTTTGAAATATGCGAGCAAATGGGGTGGTCAACTCCAGATGCTATAATTTGTCCAACTGGCGGAGGAACAGCCATTATTGGTATCTGGAAAGCCTTCGATGAGTTGGAATCCATTGGATTGATTGGACCAGAGCGTCCGAGAATGTATGCCGCGCAGAGTGGAGGTTGTGCACCAATCGTTCGAGCGATTGAGAAGGGAACTGGTAATATCGAACCTTGGGTGAATGGAGAAACAGAAGCTCTAGGCCTCAGGGTTCCAAATCCGTTTGCTGGGAGACTGATTCTTCAAGCTATTAGAAATTCAGGTGGTGGTGCAGTTGCCGTTGCAGAACAAGAGATTGAACTCACACGAAAGACTGCAGCAAAACTAGAGGGATTGGACATCTGTCCAGAAGCAGCAGTGGGTATCTGCGGTCTGCGAAATCTGATCGAATCTGGTAAGATTGACTATGATGAGGATGTTGTTTTGCTTAATACTGGTAGTGGTGCCAGATACACTAATTTGAAGTGATTGGTGCGTAGAACATCACCACTATTAATAGTAAGGCTGAGATTAATTAAAAGCAATTAGATAACCAACGGGGGAAGCACAAATAGAGCAGTCCACAGACAAGCAAGAGCAGTACCACAGTGTACGCGACTCGCTGGTAGCTGGAAAAAAAGAACTTGCATTCTTCATTGGATTACTGATCTTCTATTTCTTCATAAGACTTACAGGAATTGAGCCAACATTAGTAATCATTCTTGGCATCATTGGAGGTACCTGGCTTGCATTTAGACCCTCTGAATGGGCGGTAGAGGGAATGGAAAGCGCAGCAGGTCACCTTGGGTATACTGCATATATAGCAGGAATGCTTTCTAGTCTAGCGAGCAACATGCCAGAAGCAGTGATCAGTGGAATTGCAGCTTTCGACGGTTGGATGACTGGCAATCAAGACTTGTTGGATATCGCTGTGCTATCAATCCTCATAGCTGCTGGATTCAATATGTTGCTTCTTGGAGTCACAATCATCATTTCCACACGGGGGAATGAAGACATGGATGTTCCAGAGGAGGCCATAAAGAAAGACGCGGTCTTAATCAGATGGACATTTGTGGCGCTCCTATGCATGTTTGCCCTAGGAGTAATGGACATGGCGTCAACTAATGCTCCGGTGGACCCTAGATTTCCTGCGGCTGCATCCTTTGTTCTTTTCCTCTCATATCTCATTTATGCTGGAGCTTTGACCACGGGAGATGTCGTCAACAATGCAAAAAAACCCGTTACCAAGGCAAGCCATTCTAAGAGAACAGCAGCAATCCTCGGAGTAATTGGATTTATTGGTATCTTCTTTGCTGGTGAAATTCTTACACATTCAGTTGAGATGCTTCTCCATGACTATAGCGCCGTCATAGGGCTTATTGGCAATCAGGTTGCCATTGCAGCATTGATTCTTGGCGCTGCTGGTGCGCTCCCTGAACATGGCATTGCTGTCATTGCTGCAAGAAAGGGAAAGGTTGGACTGGCTGTAGGGAATCTAATCGGAGGGATTTTACAGATTGTTTTATTGGTCATGGGAGGTATAGGTATATTCGTACCAATCCCACTCGACAGATATGTGCTGTTTCAGATTATGGTGATTGCAGGCAGTCTTTGGTTTTTGAAACGAGCGATAGCAGATGACCATAAGCTGGACTTCTTTGAAGGAGCAATGATTATTCTTCTACAGGCGTATGTCTTCGTACTCCTAATTACTGGAACCCCTGTATGATGTGAGGTAAAATCGTTCTGAGGTCGTCCTCTCGGATGACAACGTCAGCTGCATTAGCTACATCCATATCTTCAGGATTGTAGGCAATAGAAAGAGCCACAACTTTAAACACACTCACATCATTTCGGCCATCGCCCACGAAGGCAGTATTTTCAAGTGGAATTCCAAAATGATTGTTGACCTGATGTATCTGGTCAGCTTTACCGCCCCACGCGACTAAATTGTCAACTCTACCTGTGAGTAAGCCGTTTTTATGATGAAGTCTATTTGTGAGCACAAAATCAATACCAACCTTTTGAGCAATTTCATCAGCCATGATGTCTAATCCACCAGAGAGAATTGCGGTCTTTAGGCCGTGTTTCCGGAGAGTCTGAATCGTTTCTTCAGAACCACGAGTCAGTTGGGTGGCTTTGACAACCTTCATGACTTCGTTAACAGACTTTCCTTTCCAAAGTCCGGCATCAAGATCAGCCCATTGGTCATATGTTATCTCATTGGAGAAGTACTGGTTGTAGTATTGTTTACCCTCTTTAGTTGTTCCGAAATGTTCGTGTAACCTCCACCATACACTACTATGATTTGTGAGAGTCCCATCTACATCAAACACAACTAGCTTTATGTCCAATCTCAACTACACCTGCAAGTTTCTTGTGAGAATTCAGTTCTAACTTTCTCGTTCCTTGGCTCTTTCTTCACGTGCTTCTTTCTCTAAGTCTGCGAGTAGTTCATCAATTCGCTTCTCGTCAGATGTTTTTTCTTCGGTGGTTTTCGCAGGAGTTTTTCCTTCTGTTTCAAGTGGAGGCAGCACTCCCTCTTTCTCCAGTAATACTTCAGCCTCCATTGCCTCTAACTGGCGGTCAATCCGTTCCTCATCTTCGATAGTCGAATCAGCACCGGATAAATCCTCAGAGAGGAGCTCTCCAGCTATGGATATGTGTTCAAACGATTCCGAAAGCTTATCCAATTGAGTTTGGATTTCTTCTGGTTTCAGCATTGAACGGGCTTCAGTAAGTGCATCATTCGCGATGGTGAAAGCGCGGAGAACTTCTGCTTGTGTCTTTGCCTCCTCCAAGTTCAGTAGAGCAGTTTCAAGTGTAAGAAACTGCTGTTGGTAACGACTTCTTCGATTTTCAAGATCAACTACGATACTAAGATGAGAACGGGCTAGAGAACGATTATCTTTTGACATAGCTTCTCTTGCAGCCTTTTGTTCCTCGAGCATCCTAGTTTCAAGTCTACGAACCCTTAAGGTCAATGCATTCATTGTACCCTTCATTTCAAGGATTCCGCGTTCTGCGTCAACTTTTTTCTTACCACTCAGAAAACCCATTGGTTCCACCAAGCTTGGCCTTACGGTTCTATTTCTTGTGTTGAAGCATTTAAGGTATTGTAATTCCGACCCAACAAGTGATAAAGAGATGGCTGATACCTTAAGATTGGTGTCTAAATGACTCTAGCTAGGATACTGCAGGATGCGATTGAGTCTGCCAAGAGACTTGTTCTTGAAAATATAGAAATTGCTTCAGAACGAACTGGAAACCTAAATCCATACGGAGACAAGACACTCCTGCTTGATGAGAGAGCAGAGGATGCTATACTCAATGTTCTTTCGACTTCTGATACTACCTTCGAGATATTGACAGAAGAGAAGGGCTTTATCAAATACGAAGGTAAACCGGAATACCTAGCTATCATCGATCCGATTGATGGATCTGCGAACCTTGAGAGAGGAATACCTCTCGCATCAATTGGGATTTCAGCTGTTCCATATAGTGAAGTTATGACTTCAGATGATGCTGAAGTCAGTATTATTGATTCAATCTTCACAGATGAAACTTACATTGCTGTGACTGGGCGGGGAGTTACACGAAATGGTATGCATGTAAAACCAGCAGACCCAGTAGAACTCAAGAATGCTATTATCTCGTACGATCTGAAAAAGACGTGGGACTCAGAGTACATGGATAAATCACTAAGGACAATCAAAGCAGTTCATGATACAAGAAGAACTGCAACTAACCTTCTCGATCTCTGTTGGACAGCTGCGGGATTCCTAGATGGCATGGTAGATCTCAGAGATATGCTCCCTATCATTCATCTTTGCGGAACACACATGGTATTCGAGGCAGGAGGATTTGTACTTGATCAAAATGGTTCTCGTTTTCATGGCAAATTAGAGCCAAACAAGATGATGAATTTCGTTGCAGCATCCAATGAAACATTAGCTCGTGAAATTTTAGCTAGATTCAACGGAAGCTAACATTTCGGACATATGCGACCTTTTATTAGATTATCACATGCGCGTCGATTTTGATAACAATGCCAAAACCTCCAATACCAACTGAAATTGCTGAGAATATGAAAGGAATCAAACACAAGATCGTTGTCCTTTCAGGCAAAGGCGGTGTTGGGAAAACAACCGTTGCTACAAATCTTGCAGTTTCCTTTGCCAGGAGAGGAAAGAATGCGGGAATTGTAGATGTTGATATCTATGGTCCAAACGTACCAAAACTACTTGGATTGGAAGGTCAACATCCTACTGTGGATGGTGAGTTCATACTCCCTATTGTAGGACCAGAAGATGTCAAGGTCATGAGTATGGGTTTTCTATTGAGGAAGGATGATGATGCAGTCGCATGGCGAGGCCCATTGGTAGCACGAGCTATTACACAGTTTCTGGCAAATGTTCGGTGGGGAGAACTTGATGTACTTATTGTAGACTTACCTCCTGGAACGGGTGATGAAATACTAAGCATCCTTCAATCAATTCCGGATATTGATGGTGTTGTAATCATATCTACACCACAAGAGGTTGCAGTACTTGATGCGAGGAGGGCAATCCAATTAGTAGAAAAAATGGAAGTTCCAGTCCTTGGTATTGTTGAAAACATGTCAGAATTTCTATGCCCGAAATGCGGTGAGTCTTACAAAATATTTGGAGAAGGTGCTGCTAAGAAGGCATCCGAGGAATTCGGAGTTGATCATCTTGGAGCTTTACCACTTGATCCACGTGTAGTTAGTCTTAGTGATGAGGGTACTCCATTTGTTATCAAGGAACCAGAATCTAAGGTTGCAAAAGCTTTCTCTGAACTTGTAGACAGATTGACCGAGAAGATTAAGATGAATTAAACTGTGGGAAACGAGATTGACTAATCCTCGTTCTCTAGTTCATCATCAGTCAATTCTTCTTCCTCTTCTTCCTCATCTTCCTCTTCTTCCTCAGTGGCAATTTCGTCTATTTCTTCTTCCTCAACTTCGGGCTCTGCTTCTTCTTCCTCTTCTTCAGCTACCTCATATTCTTCATCAGATTCTTCCTCATCTTCCTGTTCAACTTCAGATACGATACCGGCTTTCATCCTGATGATGAATAAATATCCAAGAACAAAACTAACCAAACCGAGGAATAATGTTAACCAGAAAGCTCCACCAAAACCAAACAGATGGACAGGATCAAAGACAAGCTCAGCTCTAGGTATACCTAAAACGATGTGCTCCAACCACATTGGGATTACAAATACTAGCGGGATACAGATAATCACAAGTAGAAAGATAGAAGCAATTATCTCTGCAGTATACTTCAGAATCTTCCTAAATGTACTATCAACAGCTTTCTTTGCCACTGACAATTTCACTCGCCTTGCCATGGCACCTTGTGAACTCCATTAAAACCTTCTGGCGGGAGAAAAGTTGTATAACACAAATTGATTTGTAGAGGATTTTTAAGTTCGTAAAATTGTGCCTTCTTTTGGGTGACCCAGAATGGATAATAAAACATCAGATAACCTCAGAGATGAAATAGAAAACATGAGATCGAATCTGTTTGAACTAGGACTTATCGTGATGATATTTGCGACAATAATCTATCTAGTCATCCTTCAGTTGTATCTACTCGCCTTGCCAACCATGCCAGGACAGCCCAAACTATTCATTGGTCTTGCTTTGGTAATTTCCCCATTATTTCTCTACGGGGGCTTTTTCATTGTGAATGCCCTCAGACATTGAAACAAGGCTGAGAAAAAGAGGAGGAGGGAGGGGGCCCGCAAAAACAAGCGAGTTGTTCGCCAGTCGGGTCGGACGTTTTGAGAGAGGGAGGGAGTGACAGTATTCATGATGGTCGCGATTCGGACCCCCTGTTCCTAAGACATATTATGTATTAATAGCATATAAGTATTCTTGATATCTTAGTGCGTGTCAGGCAACATACCTACATAGCTGAAACTGCATCCAATGAACACGGAAATCACTCCTTTAGCATAGTTGCAGTTGGCATCCTTCCCCTCTGTTTAAATAATAGTACTCAAATTGATTCTTACAGTATCTAAGCCACTCTTTTCTATGTGATTCGATAATAAAATTAAATTCCTCACCATCGATTTTTCATACAAAACATAGACGAGAGAAATGGGACCTAGAGCAAGTAATGGAGAAGCAATGACTACCCCAACTGGAATCAGGAATATCAACATGGAAAATCCCCCTTCGGGAGGAGAAGACAGCACGAATTGATACCATTCAATTGTCTGGAGGCTAGTGAATAAGTATGCAATGATTGTTGAAACTCCAGCAAATCCCTTCATCAACTTTAGATACCAATTACCAACCCCCTCAATATCTGCGGTTGTTCGATCGGTCTTCTCTAACTCGCAAACCAGACCCTTGTCTTGCATCAACCACATTGGCGCGAACAAGAATGTGATGAAGCTAGAGAGTAGAAGCAGGATAAAGAGAAGAGCCATGCTAATTACTATTGTCTGAGCTTCACTTGCAAGTCCGCTGAAGCTCTCTGAAACAAATATCATATCCGACAGAATCTGAACATTGGATACTGAATAGGAAATGCCAAGAGCGACAAATGCAGGCAAAATCATTCTTCTAGGTTGAGGAGAAGAAAGTGGTTGAGTGTCCAATTCTTGTATATGGTATTTGTATTTCTTGCGGGTCAATAATTGGTGGAGCCGCCATAGCAAAACAGAAACTTGTGATGAAGCAAAATAAACAATGATTCCAACGATCAATGAGATAACATAGAGCCAGATGAAATCAAACACAATATCCCCTGGAAGGAACCGATATACACCCAGTGTGGAGTCAAAGGGAAATGCTCCAAATTCCGTGAAAATTATTGTAACCAATATTGTCGCAATGACAAGTACTTGAATGGGTATGACGAATTTCCAGGGGATCGAGTGTGTTCGCATAGACTCCTTATCTGAATTCATTCTCTTCGACTCCGAATGGCCAAATAGTGAATTGTATGGTCTGATATATGCTCATCTTGTACAGCTCCACTATGGTCTGAGAGAATTAGAATGAAAGAGGGAGAGTAGGGAGCCGTAGAGAACATGGAAGGAGGAGAGAAACTGCTTCTGAGAGAGATAGGCTCCCTGTTCCTCAAAAATAGTATTGCTTAGAATATATTTAAGCAAATGTCGGATTGCGGAGACTCTTACTACAAATTCTCAAGTGCTTAACGCGTAAATCACCAAATAAACAACTTATCTTAGGAACACCAGTGTTCGACGGCGAGCGATTTCCTTGAGGATTTGCTTTTGTTATCGTTAGAAGGTTTCATGGAATTCTTCGGAGTATCCGTGAATAAAAGCTAGCCAAACAATCAGGAATGAAACCTGAGTTTGAGATCATTGAAGAAACCTGAAAACAGATAATAGAAAGTGACAGTTGAGGTTAGTCATGACAGAATTAAAGATTGAAGATATTGTTGAAGGAACAGGAGAGTCCCCCAAACAAGGACAGACTGTTGTTGTCCATTACACGGGTTGGTTAACAGATGGCAAAAAGTTTGACAGCTCGGTGGACAGAGAAGAGCCCTTTGAGTTTCAGATTGGTATCGGTCATGTAATTCAAGGGTGGGATGAAGGCGTCATGACAATGAAAGTCGGAGGTAAGAGAAAACTGACCATTCCTCCAGAGCTTGCCTATGGAAACGAGGAGGTTGGAGAAGGTCTCATCCCCGCAAACTCAACATTGATCTTCGAAGTTGAACTGCTAGATCTCAAATGAGAAGATTCTATAATCCTTCGCGCAAAGCTCCCCTGCGGAGGTCAGTGATTGAAGACACTCAATTTCGACATCATGCATCTAGAACGTGTGCTGGAATATCTCTCTCACAACTATTCAGCTGTAATGAGGAAAATTAGCAGAACTGAAAAAGGAGTTATTGCTGTCTTCATTCACGAAGAATATGTCTTCCGAACAAGTTCATATCAAACACTCACCACAATAGTTGAGACAGAAGGCGACCTCGAACAGGCAACAGTCACAGTGGTTGGAAGTGGGGGTGGTGAAGGCATCTGCAATTTCAACTGGGGATCTCAATCGGCTGGTGAAGATACAGTACTTAGGAATATTCAAGATCTAATCAGACACAATGGTGGTCAATATGGAAATGACTACTGGGACGTGTAAGTTATTCCTATTATGAGCTTAAGCTTGAGATTAATCAATAATTTTGCGATTTTCGCAGATAATTGTTGATTTGATTGTAGTTATTACCACAATTATTATATGTATTTATTGAAAAAACAAGAGTGAAGTGTTGAGAGGCACCAACTCCCTCCTGAAATCTTAACATCCTCTCCTCCTCAAGCAACCATGCGAACCTCAATTTTTTGGTGCCTCTCTTCACCTTCAAACTCATTCTCAGAGAAACTAAAATTATAGAAAAATAGAATATCCTACATCTGAGGAATCATATTCATGACGATAGGAGCATACCCATGAGAGAATACTTCGACAACAAAAGGATCACTAGCCTCAGCAACCTTTGTCCAAGATCCATTATCACGACGATAGTAAGCAAGCTGCGCATTGCTGTGACGAATCTCAATGATTGACTTTGATGGAAGTCGATTTAGATCTGACACTGCTAGCGATTGTTCTCTTTTGGACTCGCTATTCTCTGGCTGTGACAAGAAAACAGAGAAGATAGTCCCGGCATCTGGAAGTAGTAAAGCAACATGAGGACGGTCAACAGGATTCCAATTCTTGGGTACTGGTGGATAGCGGCAGCTGAATGCACCTGAAGCTGACCGGAGAACCAGGTATGTACCCTCATCTATTGTCATGGTATCATTTACCTCAAGCGTGCTTTGCGATTGTTGGGATATTCCTGTACTGATTGTCACATAGGATATTTACACGAATGTGTATATAACCTTCAGTCGAGTACGTCGCTGTTCAGACACCTTCCAGAGATGCAATAGCACTCGACTAGACATCGTTTCGAGCACCTGTTCTCAAATAAGATAGTCGGATGCTGCAAAGCGAAGAAACCTACTAGAAGCTGAATTTTCATGATGCTATCACCCTCCATAAGGACTTAACAAATGGCCACAATGATAATCAGACCTTTATTCACGAGTGGCTAGTGCAAATTCAAAAACATCATCCAAGGTATTGAAGACCTTAGATGCACCAGCATCATAGAGAGCTTCAACTGGTGTTTCTCCTGTACAGATCCCCCAGAATTCTATTCCGGCTCGATTCGCCGCAGCCCCATCGATGAGTGCGTCACCGATATAGACCACCTCACTAGGTTTAACGCCTAGTTCCGAGGTTAATTTTAGAAGTCCGTCTGGGAAAGGTTTGGGTCTGGGAGATTCGTGCCTTGTCTGAATGATATCGAAGTTTTCACGTAAGGGAACTTGTTCCATTATCTTGTCAAGAGCAGGCCTTCCGTTGTTAGTCAATATAGCAGTCTTGAATCCTACAGCTCTGAGTTTCTTGACTATCTCAAGAGACCCTTCAATTGGAGTTGCGGTTGAAGCAGCAAATCCCTCATGCTGACTAAGTATGGTATCCACCTCATTTTCCATACGAGCCCATTCATCCTTGGACATTCCATTACTAAGAAAATAATTCCTGGCTTTCTCTGTTGAACTGGAAATTCCATCAGCAGGCTCGAAAAGGTTCGGGGGAATGCCTTTAGAGATGTAGTATTTCTTGGTGTCGTTTCTCATCGCCTCTAAGGGGAGAGTCAGGTGAGTGATTGTCCCATCCATATCAAACACCAGAGCTTTCAACATCTACGGTCCACCCCGTCGAAGGCAAATGTATAGCCTACTTAAGGATACCCGTGGGTTCAAGATATAGCGGAGATGTTTCTAAGAAATTTGCGGAGAGTAGAATCTACAACATGCAAACTCTTTTCGTAAAAGTGGCTTTCACCATCAAGAGGGATGATACAGTCATCAGGTAGGTGCATAATCTTACTGAGTACCGTAAAATCACCAAAGGGAATCATCTGATCGGATGTTCCATGAAACATTAAGACAGGACAACGGATATCAACCAACCTATGAATCTCAAATCTGTTCTCTGATAACAATTCTTTCGATGCACTCAGAGAAACAAGAAATGGGGGCGGTTCAGATAAAGCAACTCGGAGGGCGGTGGAAGCCCCGAAGGAATAACCTACGATTGCTACCTCTTTGAAACCTAATTGCGACTTCAAGAATTCAATTGCACTCTTTGCATCCATCACCGCACCACTAATTCCTGCATAGCTTTGAGGGGACAAACTCGTTCCACGAAAATCAAATCGGAGTGAACTGATTCCTTCTTCAAACAAAACATGTTCAAGAAATGTTACCACAATGTTATTCATATCACCTCCATATAGTGGATGGGGATGTAGAATAACAGCCGCTATTGGCAAGTCAGATCCGGTACTAGAAAACACACCATGCAGTGTTATAGTGGCTGATGAGAATTCAACAAGCGTCTGGTTCAATTCACTCACTTACTACCCTAAGGGACTATCTTTAAGGCACTTGTCATTCTATTTCTTCAGGAAAAAAGTATGACAGATATGTATAACATGGTCATGAAATTTCCAGAGCTGTTGACGGCTGTAAAAATCAATCAGGAAACTCAGGACACATGTGTCAGGTTGGGGGATGAAGGAATTGACGGGATACTGATAGTCGGGATGGGAGGAAGTGCTATTTCAGGTCTCTATGTTCAAGGGCTCCTCCATGCCACAAGCACAGTACCAATTGTTGTGAATCGTGATTACACATTACCCGCATATGTTGACTCTCGTTGGGTCACCATAGCTATAAGTTACAGTGGTAATACTGAGGAAACCTTGACGGCATATGAACATGCCATAGACAGGGATTGTCCAACTTTTACACTTACATCAGGAGGTCAGCTTAGCAAAAAGGAAAATACGCTTGGTAAAATAATGCTTCCAAGTAACTACCAACCACGTGCAGTTTTTCCAGCTATCTTCTCTTCGGTCTTAAACCTTGTCCAGAGTCTACTAGGGAAAATGCCATCAGCATTAGACACAATTGGGAATAACCTTTCAGAGATGGCTAAAAAGTGGGAAGCGTCGTCTTTATCACCTAAAGTCATGGCGCAAGATCTTAGCGAAACCGTACCAATATTCATTGGTTCAAGACATCTAATCCCCGTAGCCTATAGAGCTAAGTGCCAGATTAATGAAAATGCTAAGGGATTGGCATTCTACTCTGTATTACCTGAGGCAAATCATAATGAGATTGAAGGTTTTGTGAAAGGCCATTCATTTGACTTCATGCCAATCTTCCTCCGAAGTTCATATGAGGATAAACGCATCTCGCAGAGATTTGATATTACCTCGTCAATCTACGAGAGCGAAGGATATACGCCTATTCGATTGAGTGTGGGAAGTTCAAACATGGTTGAAGAAATGTTGGCTATGACATTCTATCTTGATTGGATGTCAACTGAACTTGCTGAAATTAAGGGAGTGAATCCCACTTCAGTTGAGAGAATATCTACTTTGAAAGAGAAACTCAAATAGCAGGGATAGTTGTCGTCTGGCCAGTCCAATTGAAATGAAGAAAATTCCAGGTTATTGTTTCAGCTACATCGAAAGTAATGAAGTAATACCTGAATGTTACCTCCCAGTACCAGGTTGATGAGTTGTATGCTTCGTTCACTGTATCCCGGTCGTATGTGGTGTCAGTAGATCTTGATAGTGTGAAATTACGATTATAGTGAGGATAGAGTGGTTGCAGATTCTGTGGAAGGGTGTATGAAAAGGGAGTATAAGACAGGATGTCGTGATTGAGATAGACCTGTGCGCCAATGAACATCAACCGAACATTGCCTTCAGTTCCAGCGTCTGTTCTCAGATTAAATGTGAATGCTATTTGAGGATATACTGATTCATTAAGTGGGTCAATATTACTGACAACAGTGTTTACAATTGAAACCTCCATCTTTCCAGCAAGTGCATAACTTCCTCCAAAGTATTGAGCATTTCCAACCAAGAAAATCGAACTCACGATAGCAGCAATCAACATTGTTGCAACAATGACATTTTGAGACCGCTCACTTGCAATCATCACATCTCACAACCTGAAATCTCTAAATTGTCAATATGTCCCTTTTGCTCCACGCAGTTTTGCCTTTAGTCATCAAACTAATGATAATGTCACCAGATGAACTATCCATGGAAACAATGCAAGTAGCGCAGGAAGCGGAATTCCAGATATTATCTCATTATCTCGAGCTATAATTGTTAAGTTGATTATTATCCCTAGACCTGCAAGAAGTATTGACATCACCCAGACATATATTGGAAAGTACAACAAAGAATGTGCAGAAATTAAAGAGAACGCAATATAATCACCAACGCCAACAGTGGTCGTGTGTGTTTGAATCCTGGTATAGTCAAATGGATCAGCTCCTGGTGTATCAACCAAGAGTATCTTTTCTGTTGTTGGAGAGTATCGGGTCAGAAAATAGTCTTCCAAAACGACCGAAACGACCAATACAATCATACTTGGTGTTAATGATATGACACCTAGAAATGTTCCAAAAACACTCCCATAGAAAGCTACGAAAAAGTTACGCAGATAACCTGGTACTGAGTCCATCATAATAAAGACAAAAGACATCAATAGCACACCCAAGGTCACAAAAGCCAATATACTCGCAATTGCATTAGCTCCCTTGAAGAGGATGAAAACCAACGATTGACCGACAACAAAGAACGAAACTGTGAGAATAGGTGATACAACTAGTGCTACAAGAGTTCTCCGCGCACCTGGTCCGCTCTTTTGAATTGTATAAAAAAGCGAGAGTACTACTATAGTTCCCAGACCGGTCGATATCAAAGTCTGGATTGCAATATCCAAGAGGGAGTAGTATTGTGAACTTGCACTCACGATTTCACCAAACACATCAGAAGTTAGTATCAACCATGCAAGCCCACCTCCAAGGAGGAATGGAATTGCTGAAAGTACAATCGCTGTTAGTCGTTTTCTATCGATTCTCATTTGCGTAACCCATGGAATTCTGGTTGTAATTTGTATTAAAGGGACTATCTTTCGCGCAATCTTTGAAGATTCAAGAGCCCTTCCAGTCTCTTCAAGGAATGAGATTTAGAAAAATAAAGGGGAAAGGGGACATTAGTCCCCTAATAGTTGCTAAACTACTTCTGTCTAAGCAGTACGAAACCACCGACTAGAATGACTACTGCAGCACCAACTGCACCGGCGACAATTGCTAGTGTAGCATTGAATCCACCAGTTGGTTCAGTTGTAGTAGGACCAGTAGGACCGGTTGATGTGACCTCTGGGAAGTAATGGAAGTCAGGGTTAGCTGAGATCTCATAGAACTCACCAGGATCGTAGTCAGTGAGCTTGAATGGACCACAGTTAACGTTTGGCTCTGCAGGATCGAACATTGGATTCCAAGTGTTCCATCCCTGGTAGCCAATACCGTCGACATCATTGAAGATGTGCTTGGGTATGATCCAGTCGTACGCAAAGTTAGAGAAGTGCCACCATGATTCAGTACCGAACTCAATGATAGCTCTGTATGGTGTCGGAGCGTAGGCAGCCACAAGGTCACCAAGATCTGCGGATGCGGGGTTACCGTAGGTACCGCTCTCAAACGCATAGGTGTATGTGAATGCTACGTCCTCAGCAGTCAGCTGCACACCGTCAGTCCAAGTCGCATTCTGAATGATATCCACGGTGAATCGAGTGTGACCCTCGGGAACCGCTGCGTTATCAGCATGGGTCTCGACAGTCATCGTTTCAGCCAAGTTCGGATATGCTGTCAGATCAGGTGCGAATTGGTACAGTGATGGGTATAGCTCTTCAAGAATAGCGATCGAGTAAGCAGAGTTGGTAACAAAGATGTTGAAGCTGTCTGGTTCCTGGCTAATAGCAATTGGGACAGTTCCACCTGGGGTACCATCAATCTTGTGGATCTTCCTGAAGGTCCATGGACCGGTGATGTAGCTACCAAGGTCAGGCACGTGACCAGTGTACTGGTCGTTTCTGTAACCTTGCATGTAGGTGTTCTCGTACACAATAAGCATTGGCACGTTGTATTGCAGAATCAACTGCATCTGTGCGGCAGCCTCGTAGACTTCCTCATAGGTTGTTCCATAGAGGAGCTGGTCTCTCCAGCTGTCGAAGGTTGCGTTTCTGAAGTTCCAGGGATTCTGGTATGGAACATCAGCGTATTCGCTCCAGAACCAGCGAGCAAGCCAGTCTACGTCGTCACTTCCAAAGTTGTAAGCGTAGAAGACCATGTCGTAATCTCCGTGGCTGTCAAGCCTTGAGATATACTCGTTGAATTCTGCAGCTTGAGTCTGAGCATCAACGTGGAGAGCCCTGAGGGCATCTACACCAATCTGAGCTGTTCCACCTGCAATCTCTGGTGATGATGAGGCATATTCAATTGAAACACTGAAGGGTGAGCCGTCAGGAGCAAGCCTGAAACCGGTACCTGCATCAACTGTGAAGCCTGCAGCATCAAGGATTGCATTTCCAGTGGCAACCTGTGCTGTGTAGTAGTGGTATGGCATGTCATCTTCAATACACCAGCTGTTTGGATACGGGACAATTGAGTCCTGCTCCTGTGAAAAGCCGTCCATAATCTCTGACGTGACTGCTGTCTTGTCAAAAGCAAAAGCAAAGGCTCTTCTGAAAGCACTGATGTTCAGTGGATATTTGCCACAGTTAATAGTAATGTGACCATATCCGTTCCTGAGAGCACTGAAGATGGATATGTCAGGATCTGCATCCAAAGTTGGGAGATGAACTGGATCAAAGAAACTATTGTCCATTTCTATCTCACCGGCTTGGAGTGCGAGAATCCTCTGATCTTGGTTTGCTATGACCTTATAGACCACTTTGTCTATATATGGCCCAACATTCAGTTGGGCTGGTACATCAACTGCATTAGATATTGCAGGTGAAACCGCCATAAATAGAAAAATTGTGGCAAATGAGATAGCAACCAATCTTTTCTGACGATCAGTAAGCATGTTCTCTCTATCTCCTTTCCGTTCCGAGTCGAATTCGGATAAAGTTCGTTTATTGGAGGCTAATAAAAGCGTTTTGTATGGTGTAACCGTTGTGTACTATGATACAATACATGAAATTGATGAGACAGCTGTCTCAAGAAAGAAGCGATTACTAAATTTTAAAGAAAGAGAAAGAGGAGAAGTAAAAATTCCCCTCTGACAAGAAGATTATCCGTACTTGATTCGTGGGTCTAAGACGCCATAAAGGAGATCAGCCACAAAATTCGCAAGTACAGCTGTAATAGCAATGATCATGAAGATGGCTTGAATGACAGGGTAGTCAAATAGCAGTAAACTATCAAAGATAAACCGCCCAAGACCCCGCCACGTGAATACCGTTTCAGTCAATGTTGCTCCATTAATTAGGAATCCAAAGGTCATCGCGATGATGGTGACCATTGGTAGCATTGCATTCTTCAGACCATGCTTGTAAAGAACCTGATTCTCATCAAGACCTTTGGCACGAGCTGTGAGGATATAGTCCTCCGTCATGACATCTATGAGGTTGTTCCGCATATACAAGAAATAACCACCATAGCCACCAATACCCAGTGTGAGCATTGGTAAGAATAGGTGATGTAAGACATCTCCAGCAACCAGGATTGCACCAAACGGATTATTTCTTGCGGCTTCCCATACATCATAGCTTATGGTGCCAAACTGCGGAAATCCTATTCGAACACCCCATATTGCATCAGTCCATTCCGGTAACATGAATCCAAAGACAAGCAGAAGCATCATTCCCAGCCAGAATACAGGTAACGCATATATGAACAACGCAACCGTGACCGCCCCGACATCCTTTCTAGATCCTGGATCTGCAGCCACCTTTACACCAGTCCAGATACCTAGTAGAATAGCTACCATTGATGAAGTCCCCATAAGTAGAAGTGTATTGGGCAGCCTCTCAACAATGGAGTCCATCACTGGTCTCTGTGTCAGAAAAGACACACCGAAGTTCCCAGTGAACATACTCACCAGATATCTCCAGAACATGTAAATCCAGTCGAAGATATCTGGATTCGGAACAAGTCCAAAGTTAGCATACATTTGTTCTAATATGTCCTGGGTCAAGTTACGACGAAGCTCGTCGCTTAGCATCAAGCTAATTGGACTCGCGCCAAAAATGAATGTGGGTAGTCTGAACAGGAAGAAGTTGAAACATACTACAGCTACTATTAGAAGAATCATGTAGATGCTTCTTCGGATTATGTATTCTCGAAGTCCCATTATCAGACTCACTCCGAATCATACAGTACCTAGTGACACTAAGTACTTTGATGGTAAGTACCATGGATATCAACCTAATAAAAGTAATGCTCAAGGCTGACTGAGTGATGAAATGGGAAAGTGGGGCAAAAAGCCCCTCTGAACTGCTATCCGTATTTGATCCGAGGATCCAAAACACCATAAAGTAAGTCTGCAACAAAGTTCGCAAGCACTGCAGTTATAGCAATGATTAGAAAGATGGCTTGTATGACAGGGTAGTCAAATAGCAGCAAACTTTCAAAGATGAATCGTCCCATTCCTCGCCACGTGAACACTGTTTCAGTCAATGTTGCGCCATCTATGAGGAATCCGAAAGTCATCGCGATGATTGTGACCATTGGTAGCATTGCATTCTTCAGACCATGCTTGTAAAGAACCTGATTCTCATCAAGACCTTTGGCTCGAGCAGTAAGAATGTAGTCCTCCGTCATGACGTCAATGAGGTTGTTCCGCATATACAAGAAATAACCACCATAGCCACCAACACCAAGCGTGATCATAGGTAGGAAAAGATGGTGTAGGAGATCTGCAGCAACCATGAGTGCACCAAACGGACTGGTTCGTGCCACCTCCCATACATCATAACTTATGGTGCCAAATTGCGGGAAACCAATACGTATCCCCCAAACTGCCTCCGTCCATTCTGGCAACATGAATCCAAAAACTAACAGAAGCATCATTCCCAACCAAAAAATAGGCAATGCGTATATGAACAGCGCCACCGATACTGCCCCAACATCTTTCCTAGACCCTGGTTGCGCAGCCACTTTCACACCCATCCAGATACCTAGAAGAATAGCTACCATTGATGAAGTTCCCATGAGAAAGAGTGTGTTAGGTAGACGTTCTACAATTGAGTCAATCACTGGACGCTGTGTCAAGAAGGACACACCGAAGTTCCCAGTGAACATACTCACTAGATATCTCCAGAACATGTAGATCCAGTCGAAGATATCTGGATTCGGAACAAGGCCAAAGTTGGCATACATTTGCTCTAATATGTCTTGGGTCAGGTTACGACGAAGCTCGTCGCTTAGCATCAGACTGATTGGACTCGCACCAAAGACAAAGGTCGGTAAACGGAATAGAAAGAAGTTGAAACATACTACAGATATTATTAGAAGAATCATGTAGATGCTGCGTCGTATCACATATTCTCTTAGGCCCATAGTAAATTCTCTCCGGAGAGTATATAGTACCTAGTGTCGCTAAGTACTGATGTGAGAAATCTTGGACATCTGCTTAATAAAAGTAATGCTCTAGGCCAACGTGTGAAACTTTGGAGCAAAAATAGGAGGAGGAGGTCTGAGAGACCCCCATTCTCCTAGGATGTTACCTCTCTCTGAGACGTGGATTGAGAACCTGGTCTAATGTATGTCCGACAAATGTGAAGGACAACGACAATAGAGTGATCATCAACCCAGGGAATAGAACTACCCACCAAGCGCCAACTGTGAAAGCTCCACCTGTTCTTGCATCAGCAAGCATACGGCCCCAACTTGGATCTTCAGGATCTGTCAAGCCAAGGAATGAAAGACCGGCTTCAGAAAGGATTGCACCAACGACCCCCAGTGTGATATTCGCGAAGAGTATCGGAGTCACATTAGGCAATATGTGGCGGAACATGATATAGGTATCAGACGCACCAATCGCCCTTGCTGATTCAACATAGGCTTTGTTCTTTTCTGCCAAGACTTGAGACCGAATCAACCGCGACGTTCCTGTCCAACCTAATATCGCGATGACGATGATGATGTTTTCAATCGACGCTCCTAAGAACGCGGCAAGCACCATCATCAATGGCAATCCGGGGATGACCAATAGAAAGTCCACGATTCGCATCAGGACTTCATCTACCTTTCCACCAAAGTAACCTGCCACCATTCCAACAACCACACCAACCGCAGTGGATAGAGCAGTTGCTAGTATCCCTATAATCAGTGAGATTCTACTACCATAGATAAGTTGTGAATATGCATCAGCACCCCAGTTTGTGGTGCCCATTAGACCGAAGTACTCACCGTATGCAATCATCTTCAGGTTAGTGACTGTGAAGGTTACAGAACCAGTGTAGGTCTTCCAAGCCTCAACTGTAAGGTTTTCAAAGAAATTGTGATAGTAATTGAAGTTCTCAGTCGGAGCAAGACCAACAACACACCTGACATAATTACCAGGGTCTTCTTGGCTTCCATTGACCACAATCATACCATCGAATACTTCCTTGATGCTTAGGTAGTTTAGACTGATACGTTTCTCTTGAACCTGATTTGTATAAGTGGCCTCTCTGGATTCGTAAACTCGGACCCATTGACCACCAGAGTCAATCAGCCAGACATAGATTTCATACATGAGATTATTGTAAGGTTGAGCACCTGCAGCAAAATCCCCAGTCAGGTGAGTCGCATATGAGATTGACATATTGACATCACTTGGTCTGTTATTGTAAGGCCACGAAATGTTCTCCTCGAAATATGCAAAATCACCATAATCAGGGAGTATACCCTCGGGATCCTCACCCCAGAAATCTAAAGTCGTGTTAGCCGTATGTGACCATGTTAGATTCACATAACTCTGATTACTCGTTTCGGTTATTGGTGCATATACTGAGCTGAACTCACCACTTGATCCATTTGCTCTTAGCATTGGTTTTTCATCCAAAGCAGGATGCGTGAGAAGTTCGCCAGTGACAACACCATGGGGATCGAATACGGACAACCAAGAAGGTGCGAGATATGTAGGTGCCACCTTGGCCTGAGGTGTTGGATCATGAGTAGCTAAATATGGAGCAAAAATTGCCATTCCAAAGAAGATGAACATGATTCCTAGTCCAACGAGACCAATCTTGTGTTTTCGATATTCTCTCCAAAAGTTGGTTATGTTAACATACCAGTTACTATCTTTCCAACCTTTATGCGATTCGGACAAATTATATCCTCCATTCAAAGGTCTGAAACATTCCCGTCAGCTAAGGAACTGAGTCATTCCCTTGTCTCGTTAAATATAACGAAAAGCCAAGAATTTCCCTAAAAAAGGAATTGGTTCGGGTAGACCAAATTAGTTCGGGCGTGCAAGTTGAAGACTATTCATCACCATAAGTTTCCTCAAAGGGGTCTACAACAACATCATCTTCAGTCTCGGTTTCCAAACCTCTCTTTTCTCGTTCTTTGATGATATCCTTAGTACGTCGATGTGCAGCCCAGAGGTCGGCAAAGACCATTCCAACCAGAAAAATAACAAGAACACCCGTGAGAGATAGTATTGCACCAAAGAACTGAAGTGGAACATAACTAAAAATCCACCACTTAGTCAGCATCAGATATCCTACCACAACCAAGATGATTGGGATCAATAATATCCGTTTTTGGGGTTCATTTCTTGTCCTTGGGAAAGATCGTATCTCCGGCATCGAAATCAGCAAACCTCAAGGGCGATTTGATGCCTTTTACCTTTTCTAATTGAGCGAGGTCACAATGGAAAATACATACTTCACAATAGTGACTAATTATGACCATAGCATTCACTGATGAATGTCTTTGAAAGCAACATATTTAAGCCAACCAAAGGGGAACGATACCTCACAAGGGTGAGGTGATTCCACCCCCAGAGTCACACCAGCTCATTGGAGTGTACAAACATGCCCCTGCTAGATATTAAGAACTTACGCATGTACTACCAGACACAGAGAGGTTTGGTGAAAGCGGTTGATGACGTTTCTCTCACACTTGAGCCGGGAGAGTCTATTGGACTTGCAGGAGAGTCAGGGTGCGGTAAAAGCAGCTTGGCATATTCGATAATGCAGCTCCTCCCTCCAGCAGCTAATATTGTTGGTGGAAACGTCTACTTCAAAGGTGATGACCTTATTCGTAAGACCGCAAAGGAGATGCGGGATATTCGTTGGAAGAATGTAGCGATTGTCTTCCAAGGTGCGATGAATGCATTGAATCCTGTGTTCGAGATAGGAGAACAGATTGCTGAAGCTATCCTTATGCACGAAAACGTGACAGAGGAAGAAGCACTAGACCGTTGCGCTAAGCTCTTTGAAATGGTCGGTCTTGACCCCGGTCGTATTCATAACTACCCTCACGAGTTCTCAGGAGGTATGAGACAGAGAGCTATGATTGCCATGGCTCTTGCTTGCAACCCAGACTTGGTGATTGCAGACGAACCAACAACGGCGCTGGATGTCACAATTCAAGCTCAGATTCTGAAGCTGATGCAGAAGCTACAGAAAGACTTGGGACTTTCACTCATTTTAATCACACACGACTTGAGTGTTATCGCTGAAACTTGTGACAAAACTGCAATCATGTACGCTGGAAAAATTGCGGAGCTTGCAGATGTAGTATCTGTCTTCAAGGATCCTGTGCACCCATACGCCACGGGTCTAGTAGGCGCAATTCCAAGTATGATAAAGGCAGAAAAGAAAACACTCACCTCAATTCCGGGATCACCACCAGACCTTATTGAACCTCCAACAGGATGCCGATTCCACCCAAGATGTCCATATGCACAGGACATCTGCTCAAAGGAGGACCCAACTTTTGATGAGATTGAACCGGATAGGTTTGTAGCTTGCCACTTTGCGGAGCAACTCAAAGGCGAGATGGAGATAGATTTGGAGTGATTAATGATGACAATAGACCAGACTAGACTTCTCGAGGGCTCCTCAGATATTCAAGACGGTGAAACCTTGATTGCTGTCAGGAATCTGAGGAAATGGTTCCCAGTTAACACTGGCTTTCTATCATCAATGCTTTACAGACAGGAATTATATGTGAAAGCTGTAGACGGAGCTTCGTTCGATATTATCAAGGGAGAAGTACTCGTACTTGCAGGGGAAAGCGGGTGCGGAAAGACAACGACAGGACGTTGCGTACTCCATTTAGAGATCCCGACTGATGGTGATGTGATTTATGCAGGACAGAATCTTGCAACACTCGACCGTAACGAGATTAAAGAGCTGCGAAAAAGAATGCAGATTACATTCCAAGACCCATATGAATCACTCAACCCAAAACAGAGCGTCTTCAGTATTGTTGAAGAACCATTATTGGTTCACAAGATTCCGCTCTCACCCAGTCAGAGACGTCAGCGAGTGCTCGAAGCCTTAGAAAGTGTATCACTTACACCAGCTGAAGACTATATCGACAGGTACCCGCACGAGCTATCGGGTGGACAGAGACAGAGGATTTCAGTTGCACGAGCACTCATTTTGCATCCGGAGTTTATGGTGGCAGATGAGCCTGTATCGATGCTGGATGTTTCAATTCGTGCAGAGATTCTGAACCTTCTACTAACCCTAAGAGAAGAGCTCGGACTCACATACCTCTTCATCACACACGACCTTGCTGTGGCAACATATATTGCTGACAGAATTGGAATCATGTATTTAGGAAAAATCATGGAGATTGGCCCTGCCCATGAAGTTGCATTCAATCCAATGCATCCATATACTCGGGCACTTATCTCAGCAGTTCCCTCTGGAGACCCAACAGTGAAGCGAAGAGTGGAGTCATTGAAAGGTGAACCTCCGAGCCCAATCAACGTTCCATCAGGTTGTAGGTTTCATCCAAGATGTCCCTATGCGCAAGAGATTTGCGTGAGGGAAATTCCTGAGGACCGTGACATGGGTGAGGGGCATTTTGTAGCATGTCACTTTGCTGGTGAACTACCTGAAGCGCAATTGTGATTACAATGATTACAAGACACGGGTGTTGCTTACAACCACCCGTGCCAGTTTCTTCTTTTCTAATTCTATGAGGTGAGGGGTTGGCGAAGAGTGAGGATAGACCAAGAGTGCTCCGAGCTATCAGAAAATGTCTGGAAGATGGTGACGAGTATTTCGAAGCAGTTCAAGACTCACTCGATGAAATAAACAAAGGATCAGTAGGTGTTGGAATGACACCACTAATAGGCGGCTATGCTATCAAGGATCCTAAGGAGCATTACAGGCAAGCTCTAATCAATGTTGATTCCGCAGAGAAGGCATTGTTACCACTCGTAAAGAGATACAATGATGGACGAGTCAATGAGTCTCATTTCAAATCGGAACGTGCCATGGTAATTCTGGGAGACCTAGCAGGGATGGATTACAACATCATTATCCAGAAACTCATGGAACAGAGTGGTCGCGAATCTACTTGGTATAGGTTGAAAGAGCTACGAGAGAAGATTGCAGAATTGATTGAACTCATAGCAGATGTTTAGCTTATTGTAGAACTAACAAAGATAATAACGATTCATTTGCATTCCCTCTCGTTTGGGAAATAGAGAGTGGTCCTTTCCTATGAGTAAGTCCAGAAATCTCCTAAAAGAACTTGAACACACAGAGAATGTTCTACATAACTTACTAGACGTACTTCTGAATTTGAATACTGCACTCCAGTCCATTGAACGTGAGATGAAAGTAAGTGATTTCTCCTCAAGTGGGGAATTCGTTCAAGGAGAATCAAAAGGTCTAGTATGCGTTCTCTCAGGTCTTATTCAAGGCGATCCTTTGCAGAGAATACTACAAGAGAGGGGGCGCGGGAGAAATATTCCATCTCTGATCAAAGCAGGAGATCGAAGTGAGTCCAACTTGACAATAGAAAGTATAGTAAACATGATTCATGCTGAGGACCAGAAGAGACAATTAGAGTATGTGATTAATTTAAGATGGTCGCAACTCGCTCCACCGCTTGAGAAAGAGAGAATTGTCATTAGAGGAAGTAGATACAAGTTGGGTGAATCAATTAGAACAAAGAAATTGGAAGCAGAGTTGGAGAGAATAGGTCTAAAGGTAGTAGTAGATGAAGGTGAATTTGGTGGTGGTCCTTTAACATACGAGATTACGAAGTCATTTGAGGATAGAAAGACTCTGTTGGTGTCTGAACTGACTCTCTCTCGTCAAGTGGTAGAGAATAAGGATCTGGTTATTCAAATCCTGAGTATGCTTGCTTCTTTCTAGGTGTGAGAATATGAGTTCAACGGAAAACTCGGAAATGCAGCTACCATTCCCGCATGGGATAGAGGTGGAGCTCCAAGTTATCCGAAAAGATGGTACCTGGATTCGTGGAGAAGACATACTTGAGGTGTTTGATCGAATCGTGTCAAATGCAAAGAGTCTGCTTGATAAGAAGATTCGATCTTCATCAGTAGAATCTGTGAGGCAAAAATACAAACAGTCAGCACAGACAGAGGAAGGAGAGAGAGGTTCAAGGATTACTGTAGAGTATGAGAATCCAGATGGAGTACATAAGGAGTATACACTACTTGGACACGATCCAAATGTAACAAGCCTTACATGGATACTTGAAATCGCTACTCCACCTTGTACAACACTTGAAGAACTCGCGTGGTGGATTCAGACATTAATTGCGATCTCTCAGGATTCCCTTCCAGTGGATTCCAAAGCTATCCTGATCTCGACAGGGCTTAATCCCACCCAAGAGTATCTGAGAAACTTATCCTTTGGAGAACACCATCACATACTAAGTCCAAATACTGATGAAAAAACAAAGTTAGCAGTCTACAACATGATACGGAATTTCCTACCTCATCTAATTGCACTCTCAGTCAACTCACCGTTTGAAAATAAAAAGCCAAGTGACGAGGTTTCAATCTCTGATGAGGGGAGATTGCGAGCACCAAGATGTAAGAGATCCATTCGATTATTTAGGAACACCACACAGATGGGACCAAATAATGAGTTTGAGTTGATACCATACCTGCGTGGGACTGACAAAGAAGCTTTTGCGCGCCATGTCAATCGTAGCTATTCGCGAATGGTGGATATGTATCCATTCACAGATTATGGAACAATTGAGATTCGAGTGTTCGATACACAACTTTCAATTCCACGAAGAATGGGTCTTGCGCTTTTACTTCAAGCATTAGCACTAAAGGCAAAAAGAATGCTTGAGAGAGGAGAAACCATTCCAGATGTAAGTCCCAAGACGCTGGCAGCAAATAGGGAGTCAGCACTATCAGCAGGTTTGTGGGGACCTTTTAGACCAGGTGCAGGAGGAAAGGGCTCAGATTATCTCCGAATCTACAACTTTCAGATAACCGATGAAGGACTTGTCGATGAAAACAAAAAGAACCGTTTTCTTGGAGACGCTGTTGTTTCTATGTTGTACCTAATTAGAGAAGAGCTTGAAGAGTTAAACATAATCGAGAATCCATTCATGCAAGCAATACTTGTGTCGGTATTTGGTAGCGAGTTTGTTGAGTCAAGGACAACAGGAGCAGACTTTCAACTAGATGTATACGCAAAATCTGACAACAACATGGTCGTGTTGATGAAGAGGCTCGCAGAGGTTACTAGAGAATGTAGTACCAATTGGTTGTACGATCCAATAGAAGGAACACCACATTTACCCACATGGTTATGCTGGTGGAAAGGACTCGAACCAGAAATTGTCACTGATGTTGAGAGAGTGTTTGCTGGACAAAATGTTCATTTTAATATATTAGTGAAGAATTCCACAGGTCGACAACTTGAGGATATCTCAATCTCATACACAATAGAAGATTCTGAGCGGAATCCTGTAGAAAACAAGGTACTGACTATTCCTACTATCCAGAATGGAGAAATTCATGTATTGGAAGTGTCCTTTGAAACAAGGAAAAATATCACAGCCTACAATATTATTACAGAAGTTGGATTCGTGGGGAGAGTCATAAGCTTAACCAGTACTATCAATATGTACTGGATGAAAGCATCAATACAACCGGGAACGACAACTCAATTTGCAGATGGGAAAACTCCTGTCCTCTTCAATGGACAAATAGAAACCAACTATCCAACACAGACCAAGGTTAATTGTCAAATCAGTGTTATCGCCCCTGGAATTGAGAAAGTTCTTGTTTCCTCTGGAGACACAATTCAGGTTGAGAGTAGTGAAGCTACGAAAATCGACCAGACAAAATTCCTTCCCATCCTTGTCCCATCAGATGCTGCGAGCGGAGTAGAAAGATGCATACTTCAATTACAACTTCTAAATCAAGATGGTACAGAAATTTCTGAAGCAGTATCAAAACCGTTCTATGTTGGTTTTGTCAAGAGAGGGCCTCAGGTGATAATCAACGCAGATCTGAAGAGTAGCTATAAACTTGGAGATCTGGTTTCAGGGGAGATAGTGGTCAAGAATCTTGGAAAGAAAGTTAGCCCAAACTCAAGGGTTGTACTGGAATTCAAGAGTGATTCTGGGAGAACACATCTCATAGAGGAATTCCTTAAGGAAGAGATTTCTCAAGGTATAGTAAGCTTTCACTGGAAGATACCAGCTATATCAGTGGAGAGTCCAGCTGATAGGGTAGGAATATTGAAAGCAATTTTGAAAGATGGTGGAAAGGAAATTGCATCATCTGAGTCAGATAGATTAAGAATCGAACAGGTTACCACTCTGGTCAATATTGATTCACTCAGAGTTCCTCAACACTCACATATAGGAGGTAAAATTTCTGGATGGTTGAGAATAAGAAGGAACACTGAAACGGGTGACCCTGCAATTCTCAATATGTCTTTTGTATATCCCGATGAGGATGAACACCATGTGCTTAGTCAGCCTGTAAAACAAAGTAAGAATCTCTCGGTAGCTTTTGGGCCCGTGACTATTCCAGCGCCACGAGTTGATTCAGATCATCAATCAATCAAACTAGTAGCTACACTAAGCTATGCAGGAGTTGAAGTGGATCAAAGATCAACAGAGATAAGCTTGTTAGGAGGGCCCGCCATGGATATCGCACAGATTGAATTTATCGGACTACCTAATTTTGCGGCTCCAGATGAATTGATACAGCCAACTGTGCAACTCACTAGCAATTTAGAGGAAAACAGTAGCTGTATTCTCACTGTTGAATTAGAATCAGTTGGTGGAAACCGAGACCTTCTATCGCAGGAAATTAGCCTTCAGCCAAAAGAAGAGAGATTGTTTCCAATACCAGTCAGAGTCCCTTTGAGTGCAGAGATGAGCACAGCTCATCTACGAGCAACACTAAGGTGTGGAAAGAAGTCTTATGAGAAGAAAGAAAGGTTCAAGATTAAGGCAATAGAGTCACCACTTTTCAAGATAGAATTCTCAATCAGAAATGAAACAGGAGATGAGATACCCGGACTTGTGGCAAGACTATCAACAATAGAAATCATCACCAAAATCGAAAGCATTGGTGACAAAATTGGTGACTTGACCCTATGCGTTCGGATCATGTCAAGACGAGATGTTATCAAAGAATTTGAAGTACCATTACCAGACCCTGAAGCAAAAACAAACATTGTCAGAATTAATTGGGTGACTCCGCCTATCGATGTTGTTACGGGATATTATGTTGATGCTATTGTTCTGGATTCTGGCAGACCTCTTCCTGCAAGAGCGCTTGAGATGGTAAAGCGGCAATTTACAGTGTACTAGAACTGAGTGAGTTCTATAGCCATAAAATAATCATAAGTCTCTGTTTCACTAATAGAAACTTATGATTGCTTCTTCTGGAAGATACAAACATTACGGCCTTTGCCGATTCATTCTTCGTGTAATTATGATTCGACTTTTGCCGATATTCAGATGAAAATTGTTATATTGGCTAATTAATCGTTGGACTTAGGGGTTCCTAAGGCAAAGCTATAAATGCAAAATTTGGGCCGCAGGTTGGTAACCGGACCCAACAAGTAGTATATAATATATGCTCATAGAACATTCAATGATGCTTTCGACTGAAATGACTAATGTTTGAGAACAATTACAAAACCTGGATGTGAAGAGAATGCTGGATATTCTGGCCAATCCGGCTGTATCCGGATTATTGGTTATGACAATAGTAGGTGCTTTAGCGTACAAGCTGAATTTTGTCGACATCTCAGGTCTAATCAGCGCATTTGTTGTAGGTTTCACTATTTGGTATACGGGTGGAGTTGTATCATTTGTCATCATTCTGTTCTTTTTCCTAAGTGCAGGTCTAGCAACTAAGATGAAGTACAAAGAGAAGGCTAAGCAGAATCTCGCTCAAGAAGGAAAAGGAAAGCGTTCATGGTCTAATGTCTTTGGAAGTGGAATCATCCCTATGATCTTCTCAATAGGGATGTATATGACTGGCCCTGAAATAGCACCTAGTCTCGCAGCTGCTGGTTGGCCATTTCTTATGTTTGGTGGGTACATAGGAGCTGTTGCTACGACAAGTGCGGATACGTTGGCAAGCGAGATTGGTGTATTCAGCAAAAGTAAACCCCGGCTTATCACCAATTTGCGGCGCAAAGTCCCACGAGGAACTATCGGAGCAGTTTCACTTCTTGGTGAAGGTGCCGCCTTATTTGCTGGCTTATTCATTGGAACCCTTGCACTCGTCATAGCTTTTGTTGCACCAGGTTTGGTCCCAGCAATAACTACCAATGAGCAGCTAATTATTCTAGTGCCATTGTCAGTCCTAACTGCATTCATCGGATGCAATCTTGACAGTCTTTTTGGAGCTGTACTTCAGAATAGATTCGTCTGCGAAATCTGTGGTGCGATTACAGACAAGGAGTTCCACTGCAGTTATGAAACAAAATACGTTGGCGGTTTCAAGAAATTCACTAACATGCATGTCAATCTTGGCTCATCGGGTATGGGTGCCACCCTCGGGATAATTCTAGGTGCTGGACTTTTCGTCTGGATACTTGGAGGCCTCTTTTTCTGGATAGCAGCTTCATCAAGCAGCTAATCGAATTTCCTCATACTTGATAGCAGACTCCAGTGCCTCAAGTATGCCCGATCCCCCCACTATTTCCTGCATCAAACCAGCTACAGTCCATTGAGTAATATCGTTGGTTGTGGCCCCACACTCAACAAATTCGGCGTCGCTATCCTTTGCCATTATTTTATACCTATGTGGATAATCCCGAATAATCATTGTTGCATCTGTCATCTTCCGTATTGTTACGAGCGGTCTTGGTTTGACAGATTTCTTGATATATTTCCATGCTTGATTTGATATCAATAGATAATCAACTTGTGAGAGAACGGGTTTTAGTCTTTGAAGTCCTAGTTCCCAATATGGGATAGAACAACGATAGAAAACAGGAATCCCATTTGTCCTAGCATTTGCAGCTACTGAAGCCGCTACCTCTATAAACAACTCACCAATATAGATGGCTTTTGCATTCTCTACAACCTTCCAAGGCACCTGAGAAGGCGATGTGATAGAGAGAGACGTAGAGGGGCTGACTCCAACAAGAGTTCGTGGTCCCTTTGGTTCATTTATTATTATTGACTCGTTAGTTTTCTTATTATCCTCAACGACAATATGCCGGACGTCAACATTACCTTGTATGAGATGAGCAATAATATTCCACCCGTCCATATCATTTCCCACGGATGAGATAAGCGAGGTTTCCAGCCCTTCGCTGGATAATGCCAAAGCTAGTTCAACTGTAGAACCTCCAAAGTGGCGTTGTGGAGAACTACAACTCGTGAGTCCCCCGAGCGGTGGCAGCTTCTCACAATCAACATGAGTGAAATAAGCAGAGGCGCCAAAAATCACATAATCAGGACTTTCGTATTTCTTGGAACCCTCAAGAATGGCTTTGGCTCTGGTTCGTGCGAATATCTCAAATAATGTCGATTCTGGTAAGCCCTTTTCTCGATATAGCGTAGCCAATCGAACCAAATAGTCCTCAAGAAGAAAGGCTGTCAATTCTTCAACGTCTGAAGGAAGACCTTCAAAGTAGAATCTCGCGAAGCCCCAGCCACTTCTGGTCAGTTCATGATAAACTACACGCTTTCCGTTGTGAATAGTGGATCCTGTCTTTATCAGTCCGAATTGCTTCAATGTCTTAAGGTATGATAGAATGCTTTTGTTAGAGTGAGTGAGATGTTCCACCAAATCTCTTTGAAGTACACGGCCCGATTCATCAAAACTTGTGAGCACTCCACGAGCCAACCGTGATCCAAGAACTGAACGAATGAACTCATCACGGCTCGAGGACTCCGAGGGCAAAAAGAGAAGGTAAGGCCATAATGCCTCCGTTTTTTTAGTAAATTCCATTCCCAACATCTTCAAATAGCGGTTTTGTATGCAGACTCAGTGTACAATCCTACCTATGTAGTTTACTAATGTACACTAAATTGGAGAGACCTCAATGTCAAACTTTACAAAATCAGTTGCGTATCCCTGGGCACTCACTGGAATCTTTGGTGCCTTTCATCTAGTTCTCACCTTCCTTCCATATTCAGTACTTGGTACTGGAGGAGGCTTTCTAACGTGGGGTATGGTATCAGCACCGATTGTTGGATTTCTACTAGGCCCATTCTATGGAACTATCGCTGTACTAGCTGGATCTCTAGTTGGCACAGGGATTTTCAATCTTGGAGGAATACTTGGACCAATTGTCCCAGTTTTAGCGCCTACTGCGGGAGCATTTGCTGCAGGTGCTTTGAGAACTGGTCGTGTTAGAGAGCTAGTCTTGGTTTTTCTTATAGCGATGGTTGGTTATATTGTTGGTCCAATTGGCATTCCAGCATTTCTCTTCATCTGGCTCCATCTGATAGCATTCGTTTTACTACTCATCTTACTTGTACCGAGTATCTATAACAGATTAAAAGAGTCAGTTTCCTTTGAAAGAAGTCGAGATCTGAAAATAATGCCAGTTGCAATTTTCCTATTCAGCTTCATAGCTTTACTGACAGACCATATGGTTGGGACCACAGCTGGAGTTTACTATTTCCACTATATCTTGGCTATGGATGTTCCGACATTGGTTGGCATCTGGCTCTCAATAATATTCGTCTATCCTGTTGAACGCATAATAGCCACCTTTGTCTTGACTATTATTTTAATTGCTGTGAGTGAGGCAATTGTTCAAACAGGTTTCGAGCTTCCAGTTTCACCATGGGAAAGTAAGGAGCAACTTGAGCTTTCTCCTGAGGAAATCGATTATGAAACTTAGAGGAGGAAGAGTCTAGCTCGCACGAAGAATGAAAAGCGCAGAGCTCACCCGTCGGAGGAATTAACGGGCATTCCTCCGACACCATCTTTATTCTAAATGTTCAGAGACGAAGCTTCATAAGACTTCAAACTTAATGTCTATTTGAAAACGGGTTTCATAACCCGTTAATACCGTTCGTCTACACAATGGTGTGTACGGAAGGAAGGAGCAAGAAAGAATTGCAGATATTGGATCCATATTTAACGATGATGTTCCTGATAGTGATCCTGTTTTTCATTCTGATGTTTGTCGCGAGTGGAATAAAGGTCCTAAAGGAATGGGAACGTGTTGCAATCCTCAGATTGGGTAAATTCAAACACATAAGAGGACCCGGAGTCATCTGGGTAACACCCATCCTTGATAAGGTTGCTATGAAGGTTTCACTTAGGCTACTTACCTATGCCTTCAAGACTGAACGTTCATTAACAAAGGACAACGTCCCGGTAGTCGTAGACGCTGTTATGTACTTCAGAGTCATTGATGTCGAGAAGGCAATTCTTAGTGTAGAACGATACACAGTTGCTGTAGAGCTCGCTGCTCAGACTACACTAAGGGAAACAACAGGAAAGGTCACACTAGACCAGCTTCTATCAGAGAGAGATCAGATTGCAGGACATCTACAGGAACTTATTGACGAGAAAACCGAACACTGGGGTGTAAAAGTAACCAGTGTCGAAATTCGTGATGTCGTGATTCCCTCAGCACTTCAAGATGCTATGAGTCGAGAGGCTCAAGCAGAGAGAGAACGGAGAGCTCGTGTAACATTAGCTACAGCTGAACTTGAAGCTTCAGAGAACATGCTGAAAGCAGCTCGTATCTATGAGGAGTCAAATGTTGGTTTTGCACTTCGGCAATGGAACATCATGCAGGAGATATCAAAGAACGCCAACCTGATCATTATGATTCCTGCAAGCCTTCCAGAAGTTGGATTGGCAACAGGAGCATCTGTCGCGCTTACGGCAGGAACGGGTGGATTAAGAGTACCGAAAAACAAAGGAAAAGAAGAGTAGTCGAATAGGACTCTGAGTAGGAGGAAAGAGAATGGATGCATGGATAAAAATCTTGGTTGTCATGCTCATGTTCACAGCATTGAGTATGATAATGCCATATCTTTTAATCGATCCATTTGTTGGTCTAATTCTACTGGGTGTTATCCTCACGCTTCTTGTGTTGACACTCGAACCTGCAACAGGCAAGGCAATGGCGCAGGTCACTGTCCCACTTGTATTAATTCTATTCGTATTTCAAGTGTGGCTTCAAGGGTTTACCTTCCAAGACTGGATGCTTATTGTCATCTTCGCAGTGATGTATCTAATGTTCACTATGTTTACAGGAGGTAGTAGTTTCGTTGAGGGTGGTTTTATTGATGCCAAAGTTTCGTTGAAGCTATTCCCAATTTATGGTGCAGCAATAGTACTCTCACTGTTTATTGATGAAACTAGACGCTTAACAGTCTACTTCATGGCAGGTTCGATATTTTGCCTGATGATTCTATATTTTGCATTCCTGAGGAACTACGACAAGTGGCCAACTTACTCTCAGTTCAAATATGCAGATATTCATGCAGTAACAGATCTTAATCCAAAGGGTAAGGTTAAGACTGGTGCAGAGATTTGGTGGGCGAGAACTGACGGACCCCCAATCAAAGCAGGCGAACAAGTTGTGATTGACCACATAACTGGAATCACAATGCATGTCAGAAGACCTGATGATATACCAAGTTTAGACCAATAGAGGTTAGAATAGAGGAAGGGAACGGGACAAGCCCCGACCCTTCTCACATTTTCTTTTTCGCTAGTGCTAGAAAGCTCCAAAGAATTGCAAGTGCAAATAAGAATCCAATAACTGTTGTAATTCCCCATTCGATCTGAAAGATTTCTGGTTGAATCACAGAAACTTGAGGAAAGTCTGGAAAAGCTGTGTAAGCAAGTACGTTCCACATGAAGTGAAACGAGATTGGAGTCCACAAACTCTTTCCAGACCAAAAATAGCTAAATGAAAGAACCACACCACCAAGGAATATATTGAATGTAAAAAGGACAATCAACAGTGTGTTGAAACCAGCTGGACCCCACCAACTGAAGTGAAGCAATGAAAAAAATAGAGAACTGAATACAATAGCAATTTTGCGGCCTGCTAGACTTTCCACCCTTGTCAGAATATAACCACGGTGCGTTAGCTCCTCAAAAAATGAAAACAATGCGGCATTGAGAACCAAGTTGACTATCAGGTCACCGGTTATTTCATTTACCGGACGAAGTTGGCCACCAAAGAAGAATGCGATTGCTGTAACTATGGCCGCCGCCAGAGCTGCTGAGATTGCACCTATGCTGATGTTGCGACTTACTCGATTGTCGAGTTCAAGCCCTAGTTCTACTATTGATTCACCCCCTTCCCACTTCACAAAAGCCCAGGTAATAATGAACATGAATACGAAGATCAGAATATCCACAAATGGAGCTGATAGTGCAAGTAGGTACATCGCGAACATGAAGAGAAGTACTCTGAGCCATGCGGTTAATTTGATTTCTGACAACTTTGGCGCCCTATGTTCCACCTGAATTCCTACCTAAATCTACTCCGGTGTGATGTCCAAAATAGAATGTCCAGAATAGAACTATATGTAGTGCCAACTCTTAATAGTAGGCAGCAGTATTCGCTCACCTAAGGCTATTAAGATATTCAGCTGCATGCTACATAGCCAGAAGTTCGCAATACTAAGCTCAACACGGAGGATTACTCTTGGCAAAGACAAGGAGTCTTTTGTTGGAATTCGAAACAGATGAGGTTGGGCGCCTTGCAAGAGATCAAAAATCAGAGCGCAAAGCACTGATCAGCGCGTTTACAGACCCCTCTGATATCGTTAGAGAGAGAGCATTAATTGCAGCTGTAGACCTAGCGGATCCAACAATTGTCACAGATGTTGTCAAAGCGATGTCTGATGAGGTTCCAGATGTTCGAATCGCTGCAGCTCAAGCACTTGCATTTTATCATCAGCCAAGAACAGTCCCCGATTTGCTCAAAGGACTTCAAGATGATAACACTTGGGTCCGTTCGCATTGTGCTGCAGGGCTTTCCAAACTCCTAAACGGACCTATCTGGGCACGAATTTCACAAGAGAATATTGAGAAATTAATTGATGATTTCCCCGAGATGGCAGATGAAGATATCAATAAATTCCTTTCAGCCATCAAAATGAAGGCATCTGCAATTGACCGTTATAATAATTGGCGAAGCCAAAATTTTGACATTGAAATTGATGTGACATCTCTTGTAGAAGAACTAGAAGGTGCTCCAATTTTACTATCGGAAGATGCAGCTGCGAGTATTAGCGCTCCAAAGGTTGAAGGAGTTTCGGAAGAGGTTGATGCTATTCTCAGTGAGCTGCCGGAAGAATTGCGTGAAACACTTCCACCTGAAGATGTTAGACGCTTGACTCCAGCATCTGCTAGGGAACTTGTGCAGAAACTCAAAGTGGCAGTACCTGAGAAGCCTAAGAAGAAAAAGGCCGTTAAAGTGCGTAAGGTAAAGAAAGTCAAAAAGAAAAAGAAACCAACCGCACAAGATGAGTTAATCGAGAAGCTTCCTGAAGAAGTGAGGAAAGAGGTTGGTGATGAAACCTTATCCACTCTTAGTGTGGAGGAACTTGAAGCACTTCTCTCGTCCACTTCGGAGGGTGAACCTGAGACAGAAAAGGCTGAAGCAGAACCTGAGGAGATAGATACTGAACCGCGAATGAAAGAATTGGTAGACAAGTTCGGTCAGGAGAAAGCAGAACTCCTGATTAATATACCAGATGTGATGCTTGAAGGAATCCCAGAGGACCAGATTCAAGAGATGGATATGGAAACACTCAAGGGATTGACACAAGCTCTTGAGCCGCGCGATTGAATTTTTCACTCAGAGCCTCGGATAACAACTGCAAACTCACCAGCTAATTTACCATACCATTCTAGTAAGTCCCTCATATTATCGACATGACGATAACTACCATTACCATATTGAGCGATTGCTAGCATCAGTTCCTCATCAATTTCGCTACGTTCACCCAAACCAATGCAATAGATAACAAGTCTACTGCGATCTGTGAATCGTTCCTTCAATACTTTAAGTGGGGGTGGTCCGGAAGTTGTCATTCCATCTGTCAGCATAATCAACATCGTCGGTTTATCAGGGTCTCCAAACTCCTCCATGATTTCATGCGCTTTGGTAAGAGCTGTGCCCATGTCAGTTAGTGTACCACCTTCTTCCACCTTGTCTACAACATGTGTACTGATAATCTGAAGCCCAAGCGCCTTCTCTCTTCCAGTACATTCAACAAAGGGTTGAACTTCACCAGAATCAGAATTTAAGAAGGTCATCTCACTAACTTCTTTCTCGAAAGTGATCACTCCAACCTTCTCACCATACCCTCGCCCGACCTTTTCAGCTAGGTATAGAAGGACAGCCATCGCAGCTGCCTCAGCCCGACTAACATTCTTACCCTCCTCAAAACGATTCAGGAATGCATGCACTTCCGGGCTATCACCCGCCAAATCTTTTAGACCTTCTCGAGCATGAGCGATATCCTGAACTGGGACATCTGTGGTCTTCATTGACCCACTGGTGTCAATGCAAAGAACAGCATTGAAGGGTGATGCAATACCCACTGTCTTGAACTGGTAACCAGTTCGAGCACGAAGCGCTTCAAAAGCTAATTTAGCAAAACGCTTTCCTGCAAGTTCTGGTTTTGTGTTAATGATTTCCACCTTTACATCTAGTTCAGGCCAATTGAAAGACATACCAGGGTAAACAAGACGACCACCGATTATATTCTCCAAGGATTTTACTCGTTCAGCAGCTCTTGTAACTAGGTCTTCGGTGTTAGCATCCTCAGACAAGGGTTTGAGACCAAATTCAACATATTCCAGAGCAAGCATGTCTTCATCATAAAGTGCGACTTCGACCTGATCTCCTTCCATAAGTAGTGAGGCTTCAAGAACTAGTGTATCAATCAGAATCTTGTCTTCCGCCGTTTCATTGTTCATTCTAATCTCAGCCGCGCCCCAAAAACTGCTTTGTGGATCTTCAAAAATGAGAATAGACCCTATGTCAGCATCTAGCTTCTTAGCTACTTTAGGATGCACATTAGCGAAGCCTCGTAGGTCTCCGCCATCTATTATCTCCAGCGTCAGTTTTTTGGTGATGGCATTTACCTCCTCTAGTCGTATAGGAGATTCTCCAATTGTAATGTTATAAAGAATTTTGAGTCAGCGTCAAGCAAAAAGCTCAGCAACGCGTGATGTAAACTTGTCATCTGATTGAAAGGTTTCTGAATGGTCAGATAGAGAGTTCAATAGAACCTGCCCTACCTTTTGTGATGCATTTTCCAAGGTTTCCAATCTAATCATTCCTTGTGTCGGCAAAAGAGTACAACTCAAATAATCATCAGGTCGTCTTCGTATCCACAAATGTTGTTCACTATTAGTTTCCTTTGATGTCAATGCCAATACGTACGAATCCATATGTATTCCATTGGACCCACCACTAGCAATACTCTCTGGTTCAGGCCAAGTTCCAATTGGGGGAATCATAAAATCCAATGACTCTAAATCCCATGTGCCGTTTGTTATGAGCTTGATTACAAAACGTTCAACTCCGCGTTGAGTTTCTAATGACTCATCTTTGCAGATTAATTCCTTAGGTGGTCCGGATGACCCTCTTGAAGTTCTAAAGGGAATATGAACAAGTGATAGCGCATTTCCTGCAAGAACACGCTGGGCATCAGCTAAAGTACCTGGAAAGTCCCTTGAGAGTAAATACAAAATGATATCCATTGCTTGGACTGATAGGAAACTGAAATCAGTTCCAAAGAGAATATTCTCAGACCATTCCTGATTTGTAGAACTTAGTCGGTCACATGCAGACTCGAAAAGAACAGGGACATCCCTATCATGAAGTGTGGATGTTTCACCATATATCAGAGGGTCCTTCAATGCTTCATAAAGTCGAGAGTCGCCGGGAGACATTCCACAATGCGCAAGAATTACCCTCAGACCCTTCAATGCAGCTCCACAATCAGGATCATTCCTCATTGAATCTACTAGTCGTTTTATTCTCACAACTGTACGCATATTTCGAGTGTCAAAAATTACAGGGATACCAAGCTCTCCAGCTCGTTTCACGACTTCCCTTGGTTCATTCCTATCAATCTCATCCACAAAGAGTTGAGCGAGAGGGTGTAGTTTTAGTCCTCTAAGACCATGAGCCAAAACGGCACGTTCAAGTTCTTTTACAGCAAGAAGGTTTCCCTTGTAGGATCCATCTAGAGGGTTGACACGTGCGAATCCGATTAATCTAGTAGAATGAGGGGCTCTACTTGTCCATGACGCAATTTTGTCATTTGAAACTTTGAATGAAGGTTCATCTTTTGAGGATGGAGTGGAGTAGTCGTCTGTGTATGGGAAGACAAAGGTTCTATCAACAAGCCAACCATGGTCAAGTCTGGCCCAGCTCTTCTTATTCTTGATAATCGCTCTTGCTAAAGGTGGTGCTTCTACACGTACGGGTTCAAATAACAGAGTGTCATTTTCAAGTAGCACTTTGGTTTTCTTTTGAATCTCAAACCAGAGTTGTTGATAAAATTCATACGCTCCTAGAGGTGTATTCGTATGACTCTTCTCACGACCCATGTGATGGTGAGCATCCAATATATAGAGTCTGAATTCATCACCTTTACTTATTCCATTATTTGGTTGACTCTCAAGAGCTCGGATAACGAGCATGGGTGCTCAGTTCCTCCAAAGTAACGATACTTCCACATAGGAGATAAATCATTGCGTAATTAACAACTTATACTCTGATAGAAATCGGCACTATGCATATATCGGCTTCTGTTGATTTGAAGATAGATAAATCTGGAGTCGCATGGAATGATTGTTGTTGAGGACACTGAAGCAAATGAGATTCACCGCTTTATTGTCGTCGATAGTTCCATTCATCTTGGTATTGTCCGGGCGGGTACTGATATTCGAACATTTGATCCGGAAAGAGTATGGGCATACTACAACATGGTTGAAAGTCAACTTCACGATTTTTCATCGCAGTATCCTGGAGCATTCAAGTATTTACCAAGGAGAGTTTATGACTATCTCAAAAAACCAAAGCTGCTAGGGGAATTCGTTCATGGTTCATCATCATCGGTGCAACAAAGTTGGATTGCAGATTATCTGGTTGTAAAGCCAATCATCAATTTAGGTGATACAACATTACCTATGCTTCAACAAAAAGCAAATGCAGAGTCCATATTTAGATGGGCAACCCTTCCGCCATATGGTCCTAGACTCTATCATCTCCAAGATATGAGGTTTGATCGGAGAACCGAACCTGGTTGGGGATGCGTCTTAAGAGCTGAAGATTTGAACATTATTTTGAAAGGCGCTAATAGGACTGATTTGCTTGAATACATCAAAACAGGGAAACCTGTCTTTGTTGAGATGGGACCACCATCAGAACTAGATTCGCTTCTTGAGTGGCTTGTCCTTCTCAAACAAGCAGGACTAATCACCCCTAATCTGATCTTGAATGTTAAGAACCACAAGGAGTGGGGTAAGGAAATCACTCGGCTCCTTGATGTTCCTGGCAGTAAAGTCCTGACAGCGGGGGCAACAATTTCATCTCTATCTTCGCTAATCCGGCATATGAGAAAGAATCAGAGTGACATCAATTGGTCAAGGCGAGTCATATTTGGCTCTTCGTATCCTGAAACACAATTTGGAGATAGTGTGTCTGAAGTTTTCAGCTATCTATTGAGTAAGAATTTGGCTGCTTCACCAGAAGAGATTCAGAGAGTGCTTGGTGGAAATATGCTATCTATTCTTCCACCTCGACCACCATTCTTATCGTATGAAGAGAATAATTCGTCTGTAATGGCGGAGGAAAGCCTTGGAAAAGCTGCAATGAATGAACTTGCACGCATTCTTCAGCTTCTTGAAGCACGTAAGATTCAGGGAATTGTGTCTTTAGATTATATGGTTGATAACGATGGAGGAAAGGTCCATCTCGATAGCGCGATTTTGTCATTGAAAGGTCCAACAGCAGTGAAAGCCACTTGTCTTTCAGTACTGCTGGAAAAAAATGGTGCAGTGATAATATCTGGATGGAAAAAGGCATTTTCAGAGAGTCTTGTTCAACGAGATGGTGTTCTTCTAGACACCCTAGTTCGTGCAAATGCAAAATTGGAAGGACCGATATACGGTTCCCCAGCTCATCTGACCCGTTTTGCTCAAGCACTCCTAAATTGTCTTCAAGTTGCCAATCCGCATGAGATCCTATCTGCGCTTCACTTCAGTGTGGAGGTAGCAAAGTCGGACAGAGGAGTTTTCTTCATGTGTGATGATGATATGACTGCTCTTGAAGTTGCATCGGGAGATTTCATACTTGCCCTTGATTCTAACTCTGGAAGATGGGCTGCAGGTCAAGCACAGCGACATTCTAGGTGCGGAGAGAGGTCTATAGTAGTTTCAGAAGTAGATGCGATGCTCTTTGGCTTTAGCAGTTCATCTGTAGTAAATCTTGTCAAGTATGAAGATGAGATTGTAGATATGACGAAGACTGTACTTGCATACGGAGCACCTCAAAAACTCGAAAATGCAGAATTATCCTCATTTATTCATCTTCACGAGAAAGACATACGAAGCACTATCGATGGAATTCTAATTGGACATGATTCTCAATTGAGTGTAGGAAATGATGGAAAGGAAGTCAGTTTATGTTTCAAGTCCTCGGAGCCTCAACTTCTCTCAGGAAAGGTTGGTAGATTGACTGATGAAAAAACATACTTTAGACCACAGCAAGCTTTCAATGAATTCAACATCATATTATGCATTTCAAAAGGGATGAAAATGAAGACGAAGGATGTTTCGTTGAAAACGCTACATGCAGCTCGTAGGCAACTGAGTCCTTTAAAAAGTAAAGTACCAGAGCTGGGTCCATTTCTTGATGCATTAAACAAAACTTCCTCCCGTTCACAGATTGCCGCTCTCTCTGTTCTTACCATCGTAAACGCATTACTATACAATCAGACAGAAGGGAAACTAGCACTTGTGACATTTGGCGAAACTCCAGAGAAGTTTTCGATCCAGAGGGGTAAAGAGGTTCAACCCTATGTAGAGTTCTTTCAGGACCTGCAATCAGATGAAGTTCTAATCTCGCTAATCTACTCAGTAATTGATACTTTGGATGATGTTGATGGACATGAAAATATGGCTGGGGTGTATAGAGCAATTGCTGAATATCTGGAAGACTTCGGTTCAGATAGACCAACGATAGCTATTGTTCTCAGCAATAGTGTAGGCAACTATGATGAAGAACATCTCTCGTTTCTTAGAGCAATCGCAGATCATGACAGGTGCAGACTCGAGATTCTGACATTGGGAAAAAATGAGAAAATGAAAAACAACTTGAAACTAATGAAGGGATTGAATTCCAGAGTCCTGCCTGTGGAAGCATTTTCCTCACCACTGTTTTCAGGATATTTCTTGGACCTAATAGATAGCCTAACTCAGTCGACTACTGACCGCTAGTTCGTAGTCGAAAATCAACATGCTCAATGGCAGATACTCTCATCTCCAGCTTGTCAATTTCTATCTCTATCTGATCTACAAGTGACTGCACCGCATTCATTCGTTTAAGAATTGAAGAGAGAGTATCATTCGTGAAATCATGTGTTGCAGGGGCGGATATCGACTCAAGAATTTCAACTCTCTTTTCTAATTCACTGATTTCTGATTCAAGTTGATAATTACGAGCCATCTATTATTCACACCTTTATCATGAGCGTATCTTCCGTATTCTCTTTTCAAGTTCAGCGAGTCTTCTTGAGAGTGCATCGATGCGTTCTATGTTATCCGACAAACGGGTTTGGAGAATATCCAATGAACCACTGTCTTTCACAGATGTTTTAGAACCATCTGTTGAAGATTTTAACTGTAATTCTATCGAGTCTAATCGTTTTGAGATAAGTGCTAATCTCTCTTCGGCATCCTTAGTTGGCGTCAAGATTGACGCCTGTTTTTCAGATTTCATTCGAGTTTCTACTGTTACCTCCCGCTTGCGTTGTGGTGCTGCAACTTTCTCACCAGGGACTAGCCAGAGAGGCAGGAGGTAGTTTCGAGATAGTTCTTCGAGATTGTTGATTTTGAAAGTAGAAAAGACTACTTTTCTTTGAGGTTGATCCCAGAGACATACATCGGTAGATTTGTCACCAAGAAAAACTAGAGCAGCAATTCCATTGGATGTTTTTTTGAAAAGCTCCAACCCAGTTAACCATCTCGTCATAAGTGCAGCGAATTTGGGTATTGCAGCAGAAGTTCCATATTGAAGCTCAACATTCTCAGATGAAGGACTGAGCAGAGACTCTTTCAACCAGTCAGATATCTTTACTTGTTTTTTGGGAAGGGTGAGTACAATCGTTTCATCTACGCTACCCTTTGAA
>JBHLRC010000002.1:0-87346 GCA_048882965.1 Candidatus Thorarchaeota archaeon | reverse complement strand
TGTGTTGTTCAAGTCTTATCTGGGTAGTCCTCTACAATATGTCTGCATAAGACCCCTTGGTTTCCACTCGAGAGATTTTATGGAGTATGGTTTGAGCGGGTATTATTATATATTAAAAAAATGGAGATAAATGGAGCTTCTAAAACGATTATATATATTTTTTGATATTTTACCGATTAGATAGTTGTTAATAATCTCTAGTGGAAACAAGGGGGTTCAAATGGTTTGAGAACACGTGTTCAAAACGATTTTTGATCCGAAACTGTAATACAAGTAATAATACTTAGAACACGTGTTCCAAAGAGAAACTCACACTACAATTCTTGAACGACTTCATAGATCCTTAGTTTCAGGATATCCTCGTACATCTTGAATAAAGCATCAAAAAGCGTACGATACTCAGAAGGAACAAGAATCGCTGAATCCGCCACAGATTCTGCACCTGGACATTCATCTAAGAGACCCTGTTTTCGTTTTTGCTTAATACCAGATTTTGTTTTCCAGGTGTAATAATATCCATACAATTCCTTTGTGAACGCAACACGTCTAGCATTAGTCCGTCTTGCATGCTGACAATCATAGAGATACAGATACAATACCAACTGAAACAACCAATTCAAGAACACGTGTTCCGATTTTTAGTTCTAGTAATACATTCCTTAGCCGACAAGGAAAAGTTAAAGCAGGGGTAGCTTGGCCACGGCTTAGTTACTTTACTCTTGATGACACGGAACATGGAGGACAATCATTGAACAAGATTGGACTTAGAAAAGAAGAGAAAGCATTTGAAACTCGAGTTGCACTAGTACCTGATCATGTTAGACTGCTACATGACAAGTATAGTATTGAATTCATACTTGAACCAAGCAATCAACGTGCTTTCTCAGAAGATGAGTACGATATTGAAGTCAAATCTCTGAAGGGTAGCGGCGTACCTGTCATCATGGGAATCAAGGAGATGCCTATTGATATCTTTGAGAAGGATATTGTATACATATTCTTCAGTCATACCATCAAGGGTCAGACCAGTAATATGCCCATGCTCAAACGAATAATCGATGTTGGGGCTACACTAATTGATTACGAACGAGTAGTTGATGATAATGGTCGAAGATTGATCTACTTTGGGAACTGGGCTGGTATGGCTGGAATCTCAGAAACCCTAAGAATCCTTGGTGAACGATTGGAGTCCCTTGGAATCAAACCCAATCCTTTTGCTGGAATGAAACCCACACTTGAGATAAGGGAAGTTGATGAGCTGAAGGAAGAATTCCAGCTCCTTGGAAACAGAATTAAAGAACAGGGATTACCTGAGGAGATCACTCCTTTTGTGATTGGGTTCGCTGGTTATGGTAATGTATCCAAAGGTGCCCAAGAGATTTTTGACATCCTTCCACATAAGACGGTCACTCCCGAGAGTCTTGATTTGCTCCCACCCGAGTCATATCTACTTTACAAATGTGTCTTCAAGGAGGAACATATGGTCAAACCAAAAGACCCCACGACCAAGTTCGATCTCCAAGACTACTATGCACATGGCAAAGCAAAGTACACAGGTGTGTTTCACAATTACATTCCACATCTCACAGTATTGATGAACTGTATATACTGGACAAACAAATATCCACGATTAGTGACACTGGACTTCATCCGAAACCACTGGAAGAGTGAAGATAGAAAACTCCAGGTCATAGGAGACATCTCCTGCGACATAAAAGGAGCAATAGAACTCACAGTTCATTGTACTACTGCAGATAAGCCAGCCTTCACATATCTAATAAATGAAAACAAAGCTGAGCTCGGGGTAAAGGGAAAAGGACCAGTAATCATGGCTGTTGACAATCTTCCATGTGAGCTTCCACGTGAGTCATCTACATCCTTTAGCAAAACACTCCTCGATTTCATCCCAGCTCTAGCAAATGCAGACTTTACCGTACCATTTTCTAATCTTGATTTACCTCGGGAAATCAAAGATGCAGTGATTGTCTACCGAGGAAAACTAACAGAGAAATTTCAGTATCTTGAACAATACCTTCCAAAGGAGAACAACCAAGAATGAAGAGAATTCTGTGCCTGGGTGCAGGACTAGTGGCCCGCCCTTACATACAATATCTTTCTGATAATGGCTTTCATGTTACAGTTGCAAGTCGTACAGTAAGCAAAGCCAAACATTTGATTGAAGGATGTAAAAACACCGAAGCAGTCGCTTTCAATATAACAAAAGATGATGAGCTTCTTGAGAAGCTCACAGAAGAAGCTGATCTAGTCTGTTCATTACTACCTTTTACATTTCATGTGAAAGCTGCAAAAGTTGCTATCAGAAATAAGACACATTTCTGTACCGCATCTTACATCTCAGACGAGATGAAAGCTCTTGATGATGATGCAAAGAATGCAGGAGTTCTACTTTTGAATGAATGTGGAGTTGACCCGGGCATAGATCATATGAGCGCAATGAAGGTCATTGATACTGTTCATAACAACAATGGGAACATTGTAAGCTTCACCTCATTTACAGGAGGTTTACCTGCTCCAGATGCAAATGACAATCCATATGGTTACAAACTATCATGGAGTCCACGGGGCGTACTCCTTGCTGGTCGGAATAATGCTCATTTTCTTCGCGATGGAAAAGAAGTCAAAATTCCCGGTCCTGAGCTCTTTGAACACTGCAAACTAATGGAGGTTCCAGGTATAGGGACCTTTGAAGGATACCCTAACCGCGATAGTCTCTCCTATATTGACATCTATAGTATACCAGAAACAAAAACAATGCTTCGTGGAACACTTAGAAACGTAGGCTGGTGTGGAACCTTAGACAAGATTGCAGACTTGGGTCTCTTGGATATAGAAGAACGAGATTTTGAGGGAGTCACATATGCTGGCCTCATACGACAACTAACATCAACATCTGAATCAGATCTGAAGTCTGCTGTAGCTAAGACCTGCAACATCAAGTCCGATGATCCGATAATCAAACGTCTAGAATGGTTAGGATTATTTGAAGAAAAAGAGATTCCACCAGGTACCTCAACAGTCCTTGATGCTCTTTGTAACCTCTTCGAGGAAAAGTTACAGTATGCACCCGGTGAGCGTGACATGATAGTCATGCATCATGAGTTCATAGCAGAATACCCGGATAAGAAACAAAGAATCACATCAACTCTCATCGATTATGGTATTCCAAATGGGGACAGTTCAATGTCTAGGACTGTTGCTCTTCCAGTCGCAATCGCTAGTAAGATGATACTGGATGGAGAAATCAACCTGACCGGTGTCCATAGACCAATCATTCCGGAGATTTACGAACCAATTCTGAGGGAACTAGAAACACTTGACATCAAGATGGACGAAAAAACATTTGATCTATAATGATTGAACTGCTATAAGCTTGCATAAGATTAGAAAAACTATCCAAGTTTACTCTCTGACTCGCATCTGTATTGCTGCTAATATTTCTTCAGCTCTTTCAGTTTCCTTCTGAACCTCAGCAATCTCGGTTCTAAGACGATAAGTATACCCTGAACGGTTACCATAACGTTCCAGATGTCCCTTACCATTGTTCCACATTCTAGCTAAGTAAGTAGAAGCAGTACTCTTTGGAAGATCCTCATTGAAAGAATCCTGATAAATTTCAGTGACATCAAGTGAAGAGAACTTTCCATGTTTGAACGAAGCATAGATTATCACTTGCATCTTATCATAATTACTCATAGAATCAAAACGAGTTTCCTCAAAGCCAACTTCTGAGGTTTCCTCACTGACTGGTTCAAAGATGAATCCTGTACTTGTTTCCAAGAACACCTTGAACTTGACAAACATCTCTTCGATACTTCCACCCTTTACCTGAAAACTAGATTCTTCTCCCATTGTTTCATCAGACACTATTATCTTGAAATCAAAGGGGGACTCTGTCAATGCCAAGATCTTTCTGAACCTATTAAGAGCTTCATCTGGTTTGACATATTTACACTGGAAAATTTCACGAAGACCTGGTGCTGAACTATAGGTGAATTCATACACATAGTTGGTCCTTTCTTCACTAGTCAAACAGATTGTCTCCTATAGCTTCGACTGTTCACAAATGGTTAGAATAAAATTCCAAATAAGTGTGAGTATGTGAATTATCTATACTGAGATAAGAGCTACATAGTGTGTCTGTACACATATAGGACTCGTCCATTTCGATTTTACTGTGCTGACGTCCTGTCAGACCTTTTTGACTGTTAAAAAGCAATATGAATGCTTCTTTTTTCAAAAACAAGGTATTCTCCAGCCGTTTCATCATTCACAAATTTATGCTCTTTGTGAATGAACATGTGAACATTTCATATGTCTTCTTTCTTATTTCCATAGGAAACGAAGGGGTGTATCCATTCACAGGCATCATAGAATATATCATGCCTCTATTCTATTATTAAGGCAATAAGAGGCCCGTTTCTCCTAGAGTATTCACAATAAAGGCGCCATTCACACAACTGATGTGTGAATTAATGTAAATATGAACAGTCTGTGAAAACTAGATAGGTATCAAATAGTCAGTTGGAAGCTCACCCATAACCAGCTGTAGATACTGATCTCCATCCTTGTGATTTGTAACCATCTCTAGTCGTCCTCGTGCTTCAAAGGCCATACCTTTCGAAATCTGTTCAGTAAAACGACCTCGATAACTGACAAGTTTTCTCAGGTTCGGAACCTCACCACACTCAACCAGATATTCACAAGGTGTGAACATAGAATTAGAATCATCTGTTACAATACCTGACACTAAATTCTGGCCTTTCATCTGGAATGAAAAATCACCATAGACATAGTCAAGGTCATCAGTGGTCTTGACCAGTCTTATAAAAAAGTGATACCCTTCAAACAATCCTTGCAAAACTTTAACTCGCTCAATTTCTCGAAGAAGGGATTTCATTTCTGTATGAGCACCCCATCTAAAGGACACATGATCATCAAGTAAATTTCCTGTATAACGCTGTATGCCTGCTATTGAAGAGATGTTTTGAGATAGCCTTGAGTAGAATTCTTGACATGTCTTCAATCCATAAACTACCAAGTCAATATCGGAATTCTTCTTTGCAATACCTATAAGCTGTGATCCTGTTATACCAATGTCAGTATTTTCAATCCCAGTTGACTTTACTAATTTTTCAACCAAGTTTATAGAAGCTTGTTCCAAATCAGTAATTTTTCCAATATTGTTTCGAAGACTTGTCAGACGATCTATAGGACTAAGAATGGTTTCTATACTAGTATACGGAACAGACTGGACCACTCTTCCATGAGGTTCACTAAACCAAAGATACGAAGCATAATTGGTTCGGAGATAGTTCTCTCTCTCATTGAGATCATACACCTTCTGATATCCACTTTGAGTAGGCACATACCGTAGATATGCTATGACACGATCTTTAGGGTGAACAATACCTTTGACCTCAAAGATGAGACCGTCTGTTGTGATTATGAAGTATCCTTCAACGAGATTCGTAGTCAAAAGAATCACTGCGCCCAAGACATAGTATGGTATTAAAGTCGTTCATTACATGAATACTAATCATGCCTGATGTACTTGACATAAAACACGAATTTGGTGTTTACGATCATTTTCCAGAATTAGCATACTTTGATTCAGCAAGTACCACACTCGTCCCACGTGTAGCTGTGGACGCAACACACTCATTTCTTGATTCGGTTGTGGCATCAGCACGACGTGGAGCTCATCGTCTTGCAGTAAAGGGTAGTACTATTGTAGAAGACACTAGAAAATCACTGGCTGCCTACTTTGAAACTGAAAGTGCCCAGATATCCTTTCAAAAATCAATCCCCACTGCTGTTGCATCCTTCATGTTTGGTTTCAATTGGAAAAAAAGTGGAAAGAACAAAATTGTGATTGGACAGAGTGAAGAGAACTCAATTCTTGTTTCTATGCTTCAGTCGGCTAAGATTCTTGGATTAGAAACTAAAATCGTACCAATTGATGATGAAGGGGCTCTTCTCCTTGGTGAATTAGAAAAAGAAGTGGATGAAAAAACAGGTATTGTAGCAGTAGGTCATGTATTGTCAGGTATTGGTTCACATAATCCAATACAAACTGTCGCTGAAATTGTTCATCAGTCCGATGCAATTCTCTTGACTGATGCCACACGTTCAGCAGGACTCACTAATGAAAAACTAACAACACTTGGTTCCGATATACTTCTTCTATCAGGAAACATAGGTCTTATGGGTCCACCTGGACTGGCTATTCAGTGGATCAACAAATCTATTGGCGAAAACCACACACCAGGAATTCTGGGGAATTCCTCCGTTGCTAATGTAGAAAATGGGATGTTTGAGGTTGCTCTACAACCAGACAAGTTCGAATCCGGGTTTTTGAATCTCCCAGCCATCGCTGGATTGAATGCTTCCCTTGAATTTCTTGTCCAGCTAAAATCACAAGGTCTTGCTAAACACATGACCATGCTCTCAAGACACATGGTTCAGAATCTTACTGAGATAGACAGCCTCACACTTTATGGAACACCTGATGAAAATAACACGATATTTGGATTCAATCTCAGCCCAGAAGGTGGAATTAATTGTCATGATGTGGCTCTTTTCCTTGATGAGTCCAATATTGCTGTCAGAAGCGGCTTATTGTGTTCACATCCTCTTGTTCAATCAATTTCAAATGATGGAATGATTCAAGCATCTATTCACGCTTACAATTCACTAGATGATATAGACCATCTTACGAATACAATTGATGTCATTGCAAAAGAACTACTATAATATGAATGAAGGTGGGTAGAAAACAAAGTACTGAACAATTATTGCTAGAAGAATACCGCTCAAGACCAATCCCTTCCCTCTCTTATCATTCACTCCGGTGAACCATAATATTGCACCCACTAAGACAACCACGAATGCAGAAATATTCCCTATGAAAATCAGGAACTCCCAAATTTCCATGAAGTACCCTGCTATCAGGTTCGCAAAGTCAGTTAATGGACTAAGAATTGAAAACAGCCACATCGGTTTCACATAATATTCTGTATCTTAGTACGATTTAAGGACCTAAAGAACTGTAACAGATTTTGCAAGATTGCGTGGTTTGTCTGGATCATAGCCTTTTCTTAGAGCCATGTAGTAGCTGAATAATTGTAATGGTACAATATATGGCATGATTGAAAATTCTGCCTCTATTGGTCTTGTGATTGGAAAAACATAATCTGAAAGTCCCGCTATCTCGTTGTCTTCCTTTTGAATTACTGAGATAATAGTAGCACCTCTTGCTTTCATTTCCATGATATTACCAACAATTCGGTTTCTGGTTTCATCGGAAGGAGCCACGAATATCACAGGATAATCATTTTGAACAAGCGCAATGGGTCCGTGCTTTGACTCTCCAGCAGAGTATGCTTCTGCATGATTATATGCAATTTCCTTCAGTTTGAGTGCTCCTTCCTCAGCGGTAGCCATTGATATTCCTCTTCCCAAGAAAAGAAGACTGGATTTCTGGTAGAGGATTGATGCCAGTCTCCGCGCTCTTTCCTCGTTTCTTGAGATAACCTCAGATACAAGCTCTGGTAGTTGTTCCAATGAATTCCTTTTTTGTCTAATTTCTTCAGAATCCTTGAATCCTGTGATTTCTCCTAATGCCAAGGCAATGAGAGCCAAAGAAGTAAGCTGAACCATGAATGTCTTAGTTGCAGCGACACCTATCTCTGGACCTGCCTGTGTGATAATTGTTTGATCAGCTAGTCTAGTAATCGAGCTTCCAACAACATTGGTGATTGCTATTACCTTCGTACCATACTGTTTTGCATACTTGACTGCAGTGATAGTATCAGTAGTTTCGCCCGACTGTGTAATGGCAATAATACAATCCCTATTTGTTAACACTCCATAAACAGTATCAGGAAAGTCACTAGCCAGTTCAAATGAAGGCAGAATTCCTGAAAGTGACGCAAACATATGCCGTCCTGCTTCTGCAGCATGTCCTGAAGTACCCATTGCTAACAAGTAGATATTTTCAGACTCTTTGATTAATTTGGCTGCAGAATTAATACTACCTGATGGAAGTCTAAGCGTATTCTTAATGGCATCAGGTTGTTCATGTATCTCTTTCAACATGAAATGAGGATATCCACTCTTCTGTGCTTGATCGGCTGTCCAACTAATCTTAATGGGTTCACGTTCAACTACTGACCCATCAGCTAGTTTCTCAATATGAATTCCCTCTGTTGTCAGAGTTGCCATCTCCCCATCAAGCAAGAGAATCATATCATTTGTCATGGGTAGGAATGCTGGAATGTCTGAAGAAACATACGATGCCCCCGATTTTGTTCCAATGACTAACGGGTTCCCATCACGCGTACAAACAATCTTTCCATTCTCTTTAGTTGACATCGCTACTATTGCATATGTTCCTTCGATACGCTTGGTAACTTCCTTTATCGAGCTTGCTAGATCCAGACCTTCTTTCATATAATCCTCAATCATATGGGGAATTACTTCCGTGTCAGTTTCAGAATTGAATTTATGACCTTTCTCACTAAGCTCTTTTCTAAGCTCCATGAAATTGTCAATAACGCCGTTATGCACCACTGCAATATTGTTTTCACAATCAAAGTGAGGGTGTGCATTTAGTAGAGATGGTGCTCCATGAGTAGCCCAACGAGTGTGACCAATCCCAATCAGTCCTGGCATCTCATCGAGGTCGAGCCGATTATGAACCTCCTCAATCTTCCCTTTGTCTTTCTTAGTGTATAATGTGTTATCTGCAATCGTAGTAACTCCAACTGAATCGTATCCCCGATATTCAAGACGTTTTAATGCCTGATGTAGAACGGGGGCAACGACACCACGTTTTTGTACTACAGCAATTATTCCACACATCTCTGAGAAACCTCATGAGCAGTGAAAGTTCCTAGTAGAATTGTGCAAAAAGGGTTTGTATCAGGTCACAATTGTACAGCTGACAATAAATTGGGTGAATGAATGATATCAACCAGTCAGTTCAATCTCAATATAGACAGAATCAGGGATTCTCACACGCATTATCTGACGAATAGCTCTTTCATCTGCATCAATGTCAATTAATCGTTTATGGACCCGCATCTCCCATTTATCCCAAGACTCAGATCCCTGACCACAAGGAGTCTTTCTAGTTGGAATAACCATTCTACGGGTTGGTAAAGGTATTGGACCCGCCATTCGGACACCTGTTTTGCGAGTAATCCTCTTGATTTGATTACATACACCATCTAGGTGTTCTGTACTTGTACTAGATAATCTGATTCTTGCTCTCTGAGTCATCTAAGAATCCCTCAATTTTGGCGAGGTGTCCGACGCTTCCAAATCTGAACCGGATAAAAACCTTGTCTTGTGTGTGGCAAAATCTAATCCTTGAGAAAAGCAATGTCCATAAGCATGACCACCAACTTGACATTGTGTGATACAATTGAAGTCACTCACTATTGTGAAACTAGGCGGGTCAGTAATTACACATAAAGACTCAACACCTCCGAAGGTCAATGATAAGAACTTAGCCCGAATTGCAAAGGAACTTAAGATATACAGTGGTGATTTAATAATAATACTTGGCGGCGGAGCACATGGTCATCAAGCGGCTTATTCACATGGTTACGCAGATCCAAATAGTCCTAAGAATCTCCTCTTGAAAGGCATCCCACTAATTCGACATAATATGTCTACACTATCATCATCTGTAGAAACTAGTCTGAACAAAGAGGGGATTCCTGCTGTAGTAATTTCTCCTTTCACTTCTGTAACACTGAGAAATGGTATAATACAAAACTATCCTATCAACATAATCAGAAAATCACTTGACAATAAGCTTGTTGTGATTACTCACGGAGATGTTTGTTTCGATGAAGAAAGAACTGCGTCTATTCTCAGTGGCGACACAATTGCAGTATATCTGGCTAAGGAGTTGAATGCAAAAACAGTACTCATTGGAACCGATGTTGATGGGGTTCTGGATGACAATCCAAAAGTGAATCCCGCAGCTAAACATATTCCCATAATCAATCAAAAGAACAAAGAAGATATCTTATCTAAGGCAGGACCATCAACTAACACAGATGTTACAGGTGGAATGTCTAAGAAAATAAGTGAACTTCTTGAACTTTCCGAAGAGAATAGAGAAATCATCATTTTCAATTTGACAGTGCCTGGTCGTCTTGAGTCTCTTCTAGGAAATAAACCAACTATCTGTACAAGACTTCAGCCATAGTTCAAGTAACCAGTGCTGATGCATTATCATCCATAGTCCTGATAATCAGATTAGTTGGTGTAGTCACACTCTCTTCTAGATACTCTGATGCAGTCAAAACACAGACTACTCTCGTTGATTTACAGGTCCTACAAGCAACATCACTATGTAAATTAAGAAGAGTATTCAATTGTTGTTGATTTGGAAATATCACATAAGAAGTATCGCCAACACAAAGGTCATAGTATCCATGATTCCTTGAAACTGTAGAGTATTTCTTTTTCAGCTCTTTTTCAATCATATCTATTGCTTTTTCTTTGAAACCTTTAAGAACCGAAGAATTAACCAACCAGAGCCCCTCGTCAAGCTCGACGAATCGAGAATCATTATTGACACGAAGGGCAATGAGAACTTCATCAGCTAATAACTCTGTTAATGCCCTTTTCCCCTCCTCAATATTCAATGGAGCCGATCTTCCTTTTAATGACTGAAGAGCAGTGGTTTCAATGAATTCTAGCAGTTCTTCCCACCTAACTTGACCGTTTGAAATGTCTACAAGATCTTGAATCAAACCAAACCATAATCGAATCTGGATTGCACGGTTTGTGGCAGACCCTACACCATGCATTGCATCAATCAAATCTACATGTTCACTAGAGTTCTCATCCTCTGTCAACCTAGTCTGGACTAAGGAGATTTCAGAAGAATCAGATTCCTGAGCCAAGCTCCCAATTATTGAGTCCAGAGCTCTTGGAAATGCAGAAACAACACTAACATCATTGAAGTCCTCTGATGAATCCATCATTTCCCTTATTTTTGCTGCTGCAACACTACCTCTTACGACTACGAAAAGCTCACTCACACCATTCTGAAGCTTGCTCATTTTATTTCTTATCAGATTTAACGTCAAGCTCATTGTTGACGCTCTCAAATGTTCAGGAATGACAATTACCGCCTTGTCATCGAATACAATATCTGGCCAATCAGGATTATCAGATGTGCTAACGGGGTTATACTCAATCCCAAGTTTTCCAGATATATATTCAATAATTATTTGTCTGATAGCACCCATGGCTTTTCCAGGAAGCGTATATACAAAACCGCCATCAACAAGAGATAGTGCTTCTCTCTCTACACTTCCCAACGATACTAGATTACGAATCACTTCGGAAATATCATCATCTGCAACCCTAGAATCTAAGACAGATAGTAGATTACAAATCTCACTTTCTGTTGCCCATCCCTCTGATGCTAGAAATGCTACGACATGACTTCCAAGTCTATCAATTCTATTGAACACCAGAGTCTGACTCTCGGGAACATCAGATGGTTTTTTAATCTCTGAATCTGTTGCAGGTGTATCTTCCTTTCTGCTAGAAACAGATTCTTCTACAATGGGAACATCAACAATGGATGAAGATTCTGTTTGATCTTCTTTTCTTGGCTCATGAAACTTCTCTGTGACAATCTCAAAAGTTTCTGAGTGAGGTATACTCATTAAAGCCCTCCCCCGTTTCAATGTTCGAAGATACTGTTCCTGTCCTTCGTTCAAGGAGAGGAATCTAGCACCAATCTGACTATCATATGGCAATCGAAAGGAAATCTTTGTCAAAGTATTAGCTAAAATATTCGAGGAGATATTAGGTCTAGTCGAAACCACGATTACGCCTTGGCCTGTCGCTCGTTGTAGCATCACCATCGATTCCCCAGTTGTCACGTCAGCTGCAGAGTGCCTTGTGTAGCTCTCTGGTACCAGATTACTAGCTTCTTCCAACACTACAACATGATGTAGGCCTTCAATTATACCTCGTTTCATCGCACTATCAAAGATACGTTTGGCAATAAGATTGTAAAGGAATCTAGCAGAATCCATTCCTCCGACACGTGCAACGTATGAGAGATCTAGGATAACACGCCTATTCAACAGATCTTTGAATCGGATTGCTTCTGACTTTCCTCCAAAAATCGAGCCCAGAGGTTCACGGGTGAGTATCTCAAGGCGATTAAGTAAAGCATCTCTTGTCATATTTCCCATGCGGTCATTGTTAGAGAGTTCTGATACAGCACTAACTAAAGATCGAACTGAATTACAACTATCTACAGATTCCATAGCAAGCATCACTGAATCACGAAGCAGCTTCTCCATTGCTGGAGACAACTCGGAAGAATCCCCTCTCTCATTCAACAACTCTCTTAGAATCACAAACGTAGAATGAGTATAGTTCTCATCATCAACTAGTTCAGGGTCAATTAGATTAAACGAAAACGAGCTATCAAGACCAGGTTTCAAGACTAGAATCTCTGACTCACCATGATTTTTTAGACCTAGGTACTCAGAACCCTTGACATCAAATATCCACCATGGTACATTTGTCTTCACACTAAGCTGTGCCATAAGCTGTTTTACTAAGTTTGTTTTTCCAGTTCCGGTTGCCCCAAGAATGGCAATGTGTTCACGTAACCAATCAGTTTTCAATCCAACTTTAGACAACCGACGACCTTCAAAGATAGTTTCACCAATAACAAGTTCATGGTCCACTATTCCCTTTGGAGGTACAGGAAATACAGGTGCTTGTTTCGGAGTGAGCATAGGTAGTTGTCGAATTGGAGTATTGATGAACGACGATAATCTTACTATGTGCATTCGTCGACGTTTGAGATGACGGCGATTCAGTATCCGAAAAATTGTTCTTCTTGATAATTTCACAGAACCAAGTTTGATAGAGTCACTACCACCCCAGATTGATAGAACCAATCCACTTACTCCGTCTAAATCTGCTTCAATGGCACTCTTTGTCGATGTTTTTACTTTGAAATATACAGTTGTATTAAACCAACCAGCTGAATCCTGAATCTCTTCAAAACGAGACACAAGCTTCTTCTTTGTAGCATGATCCTGCAATGATTCTTCTTTTCGTTTTTCTTTTGCCTGAATACTTTTCCACTGACTTTCAAGTGCACGTTTCTCCTTACCAGGTTTAGATGCTGAAAAAACACATGTCATACTTGTTTCATAGCCTTGTCTAAGTGCTGTAGAAATGAAGGTACCAATCTGAGATGAGTCCTGAGTTGGATATGACCGTGGCAATCCTTGAAGCAACAACACTCTCGTTGATTTTGTTTCTTCATTGACACTGAGACTATGATCTCCTATACTCACTCCACTCAAATGAGTCAGAGTTGCATTTCGTAGTGAATCGCCCTCAAGAAGCTTCATCTCTACATTATTTAGGGATGATAATAGAATTGCCTCAGTTCTTGTTGCTTCTCTTCTGAGAAGTTCCTGAATGTGCCTTGGACTGTGCCCCATTGCAGTTATGAAGATATGTAGAAATGGTTCTCCTTTCTCTACACCTGCCTCAAAAGCCATTGTGATTGATTTGTCCATTCCTGCACGCATAGCTAATAACATAGTTTCATTATACCTTGGTTTCCCATTCTCATCCAAAAATACTGAACCCGACACAGATTCCATATCAAGACAACATGTCCCAATAACATAATCATCAAGCTGAATCAGTAATGTATTGTCTTCAATGCAAATCAGTGGGTTTTGAAAACGTATCTTCCTAGCAGTCAATACCAGACTTGTAACAATTGGAATAACACAAATTACCACTTCAATAAATCCCTTGAACGGAACCACTGGCAGAGAAACAAGTCCAGTTAAAGGTAGTAAATAGACAAGCAACAAATAGAATACTGCAATCATTACTCCAGCCATCCAGAATAACTCAATCCATGTTCTTCTATACAACTTTTCAGAACCCGAACCTGTTTCTTTTAGTTGCGCAAAGCGAAATGGCATCTATGAACTCCTCATCATGTTTATTCCAAGAATGGCTACATACGGAACCGAACCATCGTACCCTCGTTAAGCATATGAACACCCCTAAACAAACATCCCAGCAATATTCATTCTATAGGAGAATAAAAACCCAGAAACCGAATGATGAACTGGTGACGAATCTTCAGAAGAGTACGGAACATAACTTCCCCCAGGGGGTAACGAACATCAGGAAATCATATTGGGTCTCGATATTACTCATCTTTCTACTCGCACTCTTTGTTACATCATTCAGTACTGAACCTGTTGTAGCAGAAGAGGAAATAGTGGCAACTCGAGGAACCACAATCACAATAACGGCAACACTCCTTCAGAATGGCAGCTATGGAAACCCAGTTCCAGACCAATGGATATTCTTCTTTGATCAGACATACAATATTCCACTTGGTTCTGCTAAGACAGACACAAACGGAGTCGCAATGATATCATGGTCTATTCCTTTGAATCATACACTTGGAATGACGATGATTAATGCAACCTTCTATGGTAATGATTCGCTCTCATTAGCGTCCTCTGCCCAATGGACAGTCCTTTCTATCTTATCCGCGACAAACATTACCATTAGTCAAATTTCAGACATACTTGCTCCTGGTGATACATTGACATTTTCTGTTCATCTAACCGACGATTCATCTAGTTCCATTCCAGATGCAACTATTGCTGTTTTCAAGAATGACACTCTACTTGCGAAAAACAAAACTGATTCTTCAGGAGAAACACATTTTGAAATTAAGTGTAATAGTTCATGGATTACACTAGGGGACAATAACATCCGTGTGGTTTACAGTCAAGATTTAGACAGTTTCCTAGATTCATCAGAATCCATGTTCACGGTCAATATATCGAAAATTGCAACCTCAATTATTCCTCAAAGTAGTCACCCAAATGAAATAATGCTTGATGAATCCTTTAATCTGTATATTGAACTTTCAGATACAAACGACTCACTGCCAAACGAGCTTCTGGAAGTCACCTTGGATGACAACTTACTCTCCTATATTACATCCAACAGCTCAGGTATTGCTCATTTTCATACCGATATTGATGAAAGATTCACACTTGGTACTCACACATTGAAAATACAATACAATGGAACTGAAAGATACTCCGAATCATATTATGAAGCATATCTCACAATATTAACTCCAGTACAGCTAACGGTGACATTGCCAGAATCAGTTGAAATTGGTGTGATTTTCGAGATTGAAGTATCAGCATCCGACTTACTAGATCGTCTTATCCCTGATTTCGATATATCAATATTAGATATCACATCAAATCAAAGGTTTACAATACCCTCCAGCTTGAGTGAAATAACTACCATCTTTGAGTATGAACTGCAAGGTCCGCCAGGTGTTCATATTCTGAAAATCGAGCTCGCTGGAAATCCTTTCATATTAGATACTAGCCTGGTTAGTAACCTTACAGTATGGTCCAAACCTGAGATTCTACTAGTAGCTTGCAATGTTGAGCATTATGCCTCACCCGATCAAGAGATAGTCTTCGAGATTCAAATGAACGACTGGGCAGGGAATTTTTCACTCAGAGAAATACATCTCTCAATTGATGGTGAGAGTCACCTCTCAGTTCATACCAATATCACTGGTGGAACGACTCTGATTTTCACAGCTCCATCCCAAGAAGACCAATACAACATCACTATATCATATAACGGAAATAACGCACTCTTTGAGCTAGCAACCAAATTAGACTACAGTCTCTATGTCACTCATAAAATGCCCATACGACTTGAGCTAGATTTTTACGAAATAGTCCCCTCACTTCGTGAACTATCAGTTCACATAACAGTTACAGCCCTCAATGGATCAACCCCACAGGGAATCACTGTGAGTTTCAATTGGTTAGATTCAATTGATACAATTGAAAGCAAAGAAGGAGGAATTATCACACTCCACCTCAAAATTCCTGCTACAAGTGGAAACCATTTCTTGTCGTACGATTCTGAAGAATCGGAATCAGTCCATTCAACCAGTGGCTCATTCTTAATTGAAATATCAGCATCTGATATCATATCGCTAGAAGGAGTAGGTATTACGGGTCTAGTAGTAGTTCTCGCCATATCTATTGGGCTCTCAATAGTACCATTTCTAAGACGAAAATACCTAGTTGGATGAGAATTAGAAATGGTGCTCCGGCCGGGATTTGAACCCGGGTCGGGGGATCGAGAGTCCCCCATGCTGGGCCGGACTACAATCGGTATCATTGTATAGAAACATACTATGTTCTACCGGAGCCGTAAACGAAAGCCAGTCCGGAGCGCGAGAGGGTTCGTCAGGACATTCACAAATAAGCCTTTCCCCAAAATGAGAATCAGATATCATGGTGTGCCAAACAATTGAGTTAGACTACTCCAGCTATCTTGCAAGAGTTGCAAAAGTCCATTTACAACATCCTGTGCCCATCCTGTAGCTTGAAGGATGACTGCTATTACAATCGAAACAGTTACCACTGCGAGACCAAGGAGAAGACTCTCTTCCACCAAAGGACCTCCTCTCTCATTACGAATAAGACCATCATCCTTTTTCAAATGCATTCACCTTGAACTCATGTTTATCTGCCACCTTTTAAAGCCCCCAAAAAAGAGCACCCCGTACTCCTATTATCAAATATACAACATAGGATGTCCGTATGACCACATTAGTTCACTTAACATCCCCAGATTTGATACATAATTGTCTTGACAAATATTCTGAATCAAGTTCTCTAAAGCAGGGATATGACTCTCAACTCCAGATTCTCTTGCACGTGACATAAATGCTCCATCATCCGCCCAGTTACTAACCACTCCCAGCTTACTATCGTATATCACATTCAATCCGTTGAATTCTAATAATCCATTTACTTCTCTTTTTCGTATTTCAATAATCTCACTTACCCTACGTTTTGACTCACCTGGCTTTGGTCTGTCAAGGGTAACAATAACATCCATCAAAGCAAGATTATCATCCTGTATTCCATGCCCAAATTTCCACCTAGAAATAAGACTAGCAGCTGATCCACTATGACAGGTTTGGATAGTACGGAGACCGGCTGTTATTGCTTGAAACAATGCTCTACTATGCTCAGCTGTTTGAATTTCACCAAGAATGAGATAATCTGGCGACCGATGAAGACATTTTATAATTTCCTCACTTTTACTAAACTTCATTGACAACTCATCCATTGGATCTACTCTAAAACGAACTTGATGGTATGCTGCCTGTTCTCTGCTCTCAATCGCGTCTTCAATGTAGATTTTTCGCCACCAATTTGGAGTTGTCATATCTAATGCGTTCAACAGAGTTGTCTTTCCAGTCCCAGGACCTCCGGTAATAGTGATATTGAATCTACAAGAAACTGCAAAAAGTAAAACTGCCGCCGCTTCAGGAGTCAGTGTTTCATTATCAATTAAGTTCTTGATTGTGAATGGATTGCTTTTAGCTCTACGTATCTCAAGACTTAATCCATCCGGACTAAGGGGCGGCATACTTGCAGAAAACCGCAAAACTGCATCCTTAATTTGGAAATCCATCTTAAGAGATGGATTACTTCGATCCAAGTGAAGATTACTTTCAGATCGAATCAATGTGACTATATTTGGTACATCATCATCTTGGAATGTAATTGAAGTGACACATCTACCATTCTCCTGATGGTCGAAATAAATAGGGGCATAAGGTCGGTCTAAGTATATCTCCTCCACAGAGTCGTCAAGAATTATTGGCATAATCTTTCCAAGGATGCTCCGACGATACGCAATTATCTCCGAAAGTCTGATTCTTGTAATCTCATTTATCTCAGGTATCGAACTCATAATATGCTTTGAGATGTCATCAATATCCTGATTCAATTTCTGATTATAATCTCCCCTTACGAAACATGACTTATCACCAAACTGCACTGACTTTTGGCTCAAATCAACAACAAGTGAATGTTCTAGAGCTGTTCTCACTATCGGGACTGCATCGTGTATTGTCTGCTTATACTCATCAAGCATGAACATAGACAAATAGGGTCCGACTTTGTACAAAGCAATTATATCATCCACTTCTTGAAACAAATCACTATCAGTACCAATGAATACACTTTCCCACCCATCAGTAATCCACGAAGGTTCAGATTGCTTCAAACTTCCTGCTTCACAGAAGTGAAGAAATCCTCTCTCGGGTTCAACTAACAGCACCTGTGATTTCATACCTTTTAGCTCATTGATATGTATGAGTTTTTGGCAACCACTGTTTCTTCTCTGAGGACATGTTTCACAACGTCCGCTGGGACAACGAATCACATGGATTTTTGCGTTCACCTAGTCACCTCTTTTCAATTTCCTATTCAGAAAATTGCTAGATAACCTCCTAGATGGATCAACCAGATTATTGGATAGATGCTGGGGACACTTCGATGATTTTCTTCATCATCCCAAAGTGGTCTCTAATACTGTACTCAGCCACCTCTGTTGCAGCAGACGCAAGTTTCTGAGTCAGAACAGCTCGTCTTCCATGTTCCACAGCTATCAATCTATCACTTGCATATGCTGCAGAAACAGTGAATATGAACGGGTTCCTTCCTCCTCGTTTTGAAGCTGGTATCATCTTGAGAACTTCCAGTATCTTGTTCCTAAGAGCATTCTCAAAATCCTTCAGCTCCCAACCACGTGCTTGGACTTTACTGACCACCTTTGGATTATTCATCAACATTGAAATCACTCTTGGGACATAATCCTCTGGCTTTCGTATCTCCGGTGAGTAACCAGTAAGTGACTTGAGTCTCAGTGCTTCTCGTACAATTGCCCTCACATTGACTCGATGTCCACATTTCTCAAACACATCAGCTATCTCATCAAGTGTTATTGGGGCTTCATCTTTGAACTCTCTCACAGCCATAAGAAGACAGACTGCTATCAGCAGTATGTTATTGCTAACATTACCCGCAGTTTCATTCACCACTTTCTTGTATAGATATGCAGTTCGATCACGAACCTGTTCATTAATCATAAGAAGTTTTGATACATGGTTCAGGGTCCGCAGAGCTCTATATTTCGCTTCATTCTTTCCAATTCTAATTCTGGTACTATATATTGTCTTCAGACGCTTGAACTTCTTCTGCATTCTACCAGAAAGTGCATGTCCTTGATAATCCTGAAAATATCGATCTTTGTGAAAGCCTATGTAACTACCAAGCCCATCAACAATATGCATTCGATTTCCCAAAGACACATACATACTCGCGTCAGGAGAATCACCACTGGGGCGTTCTCCCATCTGATACGTAGGCAAGACATATTCTCTTGATAGTACCAGTCCACATTCAGCACACACAATATGTCCTTGACTAGTAACTAAAAAACCACCACAGTCAGGACAGGATTTTGAATTCGTTAAACGAGATTCACATGTTCCATCAGTCAAAAACCACACCCATTATGAGTGTGTACAATCATTCCTAACTAAGTTTCAGATACTAGTTATACATTCACAGAGAAGACTAGTTTATTCAAATGGACTCCTACGGACCTTAAACAGGCATTACCAGTCCAGTCAGAAAGAGAGATGACCGAAAGTAATCATGTTTGTACATTTATTCACATAATTGCCAGAAAGAACTTCTCAGAGTCGAAAATCTTGCTCTGAGTTGAAGTAGGCTTTGCTAGTGTGAATACCATACGCAGTCCTCCCACTGATCCAATCACTTCTAAACCATTCTTCTCAAGTTTCTTGAAAACACTGCTTTCAACATAGAGTTTGGCCTGTTCACCTTTTGCAATTGGCTTGGAGTCAACAACTACAGTGATAGAATCATTAGTATTCAACGCGTCACATAATGCATCAGGTAATTCCAATGTAAGTGTGGCACCATCTTTTTTCGCAGACACTTTTAACAGTTTCAATCTTCTAGTTTCAGTTTCCTCAACAGAATTAATAACAGCAGTTTTTAGCCGAATTACCATCGATGATACACCTATACCCGGTACAGTCTGTGGTTGATGGCATGTCACTGTGAATTAAACCTACCGTTGAATCCATGTGCTGTTTTTTAGGAATAGAAAAGACAGGTTTCTGGTGTAGACAGGTGAATCGAAAAGCAAAAGCACTACTCCCCATATCAATAATCTGTATCGCATGCATTGCCATCCCGGTTTCAGCTTTCTATTTTGATTTTCAGTACTTTGAAACAGACAAACTGGTTTACGAAGTTGGGGAGACGATTGGTATGGTGACAAAACTCATAGCTGATTTCAGCAACGATGGATGGTGCTACGTTTCATTTGCAGTAGTAACAGATCTTGGTCCTTCCTTTGCAGACGAATATTTCATCTCCCCTTCTCCTTTGGTTCGTTACTTTAACTCATCATATACAATCTTACCTGAGCATACCTCACCTGGGATTACAGGAGTACTGGCATTTGCTCTATTCACTGTCGAAATATTCGACACAGTTTCTCAAAGCGCAGGTGACAATATTGAAGTCACAATCAATAGAGGACATCTTATCACAATCCCACTAACTTCACTCTCAGTAGAATATGGGTTAAACACATCCATCCCACTGAAGATTGCCAGTATCCACAACGACAATGTTGTCTATTCGAATGAATCAGTTGTTCTCCATGTTGAAGACTCAAACTCGCAAACAGTTTTAGAGTCTAACAAAACAACAACTTCAGAGGGAATAGCCTATCTTAACTGGAGTAAAACACTTGGGCCTCCTGGTATATACAATCTCACTGTTTCCAGCTATGGAAATGAAGACTTCCTTTCTTTCTCAAATTCGTTTGAAGTGACTGTTTTTCCTGCGTCATCAAACCTTTCTATAGTTTCATCGCCTGAATCAGTCTTTTGCCAATCGCCTGATGCTAGCTACATCGAACAGGCTGAAATAACAGTAGAACACAGGGACTTACTTTCAAGTCCTATAAATGATAGCAGTGTTTATTGGACATCAAGCTTTGGTTCAGGGACATTTACAAATTTAGGAAATGGACAATATTCAAACACAGTTCCTTTCAATACAAGTCCTGGAACATATCAAATCAACATCACTGCAACCAATTCACAATACCAAGCTGCTGAAGCATCAGTCATTGTGAACGTACTAGCGAATTCTCTTGTCTTCTCAACTACCTCCTTCTCTATGGATGTAACAAGAGGGAATAATGCTACAATTGATTTTTCCATTGATTCATACCTCGATTGGAATCAATCAATACAATTACGATTCATAGATGAATCATTTCAATTCTCACATTTTATTGATGTTCAAATAAATGATCCAAGTTCCATGATAATTCCCATCTGGCATAACATATCCATAGGACAACATATTGTGGATATTTTTCCGGATAGTGAATACTACGAATTTTCAATAAATCCAAACATCAATCTCACAGTCATTGGAATAATAGATGCGGATGTGGACGTTGACACTTCATATTATGGAGAATCACTAGAATTCAATCTAACACTTCTAGATGATAATAATCAAACTGTTTCTTCAGTCAATCTATCTGTATTTTGTGATTATATTGCTACACCTTTTGCAATCACTGGTAGTATCATTGCAAATATAACACAAACCGTTTTTCTTCCAATGTGGATTTCTCCTGGGATTCACAACATCACCTTTGTAATCACTAGTCCATACTATTTGGCAACTAACTACTCAACTACGGTAAGAGTATGGATGCGAACGAATCTCTCTATAGTGATATCAAATGCGAATGAACTAGTTATACCATCAACTATTGAAGAAACTCAAGGTTTCTTGATTGTGCGAAGTAGCTCTTCAGGTTCAATCATACGGCCCCCTCCAATCTTATTCAAGGAAACAACATCTACTATTCCACTTACAACTCTGCTTACTTCTCTTGATAATTGGCCAAGACTAAGCTCAGGAACCAATAGATTATCAACTGATTTAGCAAACTCTCTTATCGCATCATCAGGGAATGGCCATACCGTTCTCAACCTTAAAGAACGGATTGTTGGTTCATCAGTAGTTTCCATCAATTCTTCTATTGACCTTGATGTTGAACCATAAGAAACAACGCCCCATGTAGCGGTTTCAGGACCTGAAATCTCGTAATCTTCTAGTATCTCATAGGCATCCGAAATCTTTCTGGACAATCTTCGAACTAATTCATTGTGGACTTCCGGATCAGCAGTTTTTCGAAATCCCAACTCGTTGTGGGTTGATCCAGTTATGAGTAAATTTTGCCCATCACCAAATCTAGGCATCAGTGCATGCCCATCTGTGTCCACCTCCCCAAATGGTCTATTGCCCTTCACAGTGTATCGTCGCTTCACAGATACATCTTTGTGTGTGTCAACAATGACTTTTTCCCTTGAGTGTGCTACAATCTCATCCGACAACAGAATGACTGGATGCCTTAATCTTTCAGAGAGTTCAAATGACTTCAATGTCAGTTCGTAGGTTTCCTGAGCTGAGTTCGGAGCAAGAACAACGCTTTCATGATCACCATGAGTTCCCCATCTCGTCTGCATGAAGTCTCCTTGAGCTGCTTTCGTAGCCTGTCCGGTACTGGGTCCGGCTCTTTGAACGTTCACTATGACACAAGGAGTTTCAGTCATAATGGCATACCCTACATTCTCTTGCATTAAACTAAATCCAGGACCAGAAGTTGCAGTCATTGATAAAACACCACCCCATGAGCTACCAATCACTGCAGAAATCGCAGCGATTTCATCTTCCATCTGAAGATATACACCTCCCACCTTTGGAAGCTTGACTGACATAATCTCTGCAATCTCAGAGGCTGGTGTGATGGGATAACCTGCAAAGAATCTACAACCTGCAGCAATCGCTGCTTCTGCACAAGCTTGGTTTCCCTGCCAGAATTTGATTGTTTCATATTTAGCAGACATAGATACTACTCCAAGTTTTTGTTGGTCAGCATGTTCAAGATAAGCATATTCTTGCAGCAGTACCAAAATGCCGATAGTCTTTTATCAAATTTGACTTGGTGAGTTTCAAAGCGACCGTGGTCTAGCCTGGTTAGGACGGAAGCCTCCCAAGCTTCCAAGCCGGGTTCAAATCCCGGCGGTCGCACCACTGATTTTCGTCAGGTTTAAGGGATAATAATCGATTATGTATATGGCGAGTGATGATTGCTATGACCCCTATGAGTCAGAAATGACGATGATATGGATCTTGAGTTAGGAGCTCGCCATTACTTTCGGTAACCTCCCCTTTTGTTATACATTTAATCGTATACTCCGCAAATGCTTTTAAGGTCCATAAGCGGAATAGCTCTCGGACTTCCATGCCTCATGACTATGTTGAAGATGAACTCAGCAGACGGAGTATATTCAAATCGGAACAGTTCTTATCTATCGACTATGTACCAGAAAATCTGCCCCATAGACAATCTGAGATGAGGAAACTCGTTCAAAGTTTTAAAACCCTGATTAGTTCACCAGGAAGAACAAGTCATAGATTTATCATTGAAGGGTCTGTTGGGACTGGAAAAACGGCGGTTGCAAAACGGTTTTCTGAGCAGATGATTCAGGCTGCAAAAAGACGAAATATCCGACTTCATAGTATTCACATAAATTGTCGTGTAAACAAAACTGAATATCTAGTGTTTCTTCGAGCATTACGAGAATTCAAACCAAAGTTTCCCAGAAGAGGACACTCTCCTGATGAACTCCTACAGATGTTAGTTGAGGTGCTTGATGATGAAGATCGATATTTACTCCTGATTCTCGATGAACTTGATTACTTTATCAGACAAAGGGGTGCTGACATTCTTTACGGCCTCACAAGACTCATGGATGATAGATTGAATGCAACTCAAAGACTCTCAATCATAGGAATAGGTAGGGAGATTCCCCTTGATGATGATATCCTCGATTCTAGTACTCGTAGCACACTACAACGTAATGTACTCCGGTTTCCAAAATATGACTATGAAGCCCTAACAGATATTCTTCGAGACCGTGTAGACATGGCTTTTGAGAAGAATACGGTGATGGATGAAACAATCCAAGTCATCTGTGATATAGCCGCAGAACATGGTGATGCACGCTATGCAATTGAGCTCCTTTGGCGAGCAGGTAAAGCTGCAGATAGTGACCAGGCTGATATCGTAATACCTGATTATGTACGTCGTGCAAAAGCAGACACTCATCCTGAACTTAGAAAGGAAATCTTTGTAACATTGCCCATACAACATAAGCTCTTGTTGTTGGCAGCTGCGCGACAGCTTCGAGAGATTCGTAGTGCCTATGTCACAATAGGTGAAGTTGAAGAGATGTATCGTTCAGTGTGTGAGGAATACTATGAAGAACCACGGGCACATACACAAATTTGGGAATGGGTTCAAGATCTTCACTCTCACGGAATATTAGATGCAAAGAAATCTGGTACAGGACAAAGAGGTCAAACCACTCTCATTGGGTTCTCTGATGTCCCATCTGAAATGTTAGAACAATTTCTTACTGGATTACTTGAAACATCGAAGGAGGCTATGAAAAAATAAATGGACGCTGAAAGCTCACCTAAAGTCGCTATTGAGGACATATTCTCATCACGTGGTAGAATAAAGATACTCAAGGAACTTGCTGCATCAAATGAGCTGAACATCTCAGAGCTCTGTAGAAGAGTTGATCTTAATCATAGCTCAACGAAATCCCACCTTGAAGTGCTGCTAAAATCAGGTCTCATAGAAGAGAAAAAGTTTGGAAGAATCAAGATTTATCGATATAAGATTGAAGACCTTAGAGCTCGCTCACTAAGAAGTCTATTCAATCTCTGGGAGTCATGATGAGGTTTTCATGACATGACAAGCTATCTCGCTCGCTTATTTTATCTTGGTGATCACTATCATGGATCCCAATACCAACCAAGTTTAACCACAGTACAAGGTGAGCTGATTAAGGCTCTTTCAAAATGGAGTGGTGAATCCCACTCTACTCAAACAGCCCAGTTATCTGGTAGAACAGACAAAGGTGTTCATAGTATAGGCCAACTGGTGATGATCACCACAGATTTTCCATTCAATATTGATAAAATCAATCGTTATCTTCCAGATGACATCATATTATGGGCTTATGCAGAATCACCACCCACATTCATTCCTCGTTATGATGTGCTAATGAGACATTATCGATACTATCTCGATGAATCTTGGACAAACCTGAACATCAATGCTGTTAAACAAGCAATCTCTCTCTTGATAGGATCTAAAAATTTTAGTCAAATATCAAAGCCTGATACCGGTCGAAACACTACTAATACAACAACACTCCTAAATATATCAATTCATCACTATAACCACACAGTCTATCTAGATATCTTCGGAACTAGATTTCTTTGGAAACTTGTTCGTAAAATGGTCACATTGCTTACCGAAATTGGACACGAACGAATCAAATCTGAACAAATCAATGATATTCTCCAAGGAAGGAATGTTCTTCCAAGTGGTATCCAACCAGCTCCCCCAGAGAATCTTGTGCTTATTGAAACAGTTATTCCAATAAGGATGAAGAGGAGTAAGTATGCAATTCGAATTATACGAAATAAGCTAAATGATCAACTTGAAAAATATAGACGTTCATTAAGAACAGTAGACAATCTCATCGACTACTTTTTTGAACCAATGAAGACCTCTCCACCTTCAACCAAGCAGCAAAATCGCTCACACTCTTTGGATTGATTCTTACAATTTCATGTATAGTATCAAGGTGCGTCTGTCGAACCCTACTTCCTGAAACATCTGTCACCGCTGACAAAGCAGCTATAATCTCAGACTGCTTATCCCGTTTCCTATTTCCTTGCCAAACTAGGAGTGGCCAGGAAGGTTGAGAGTATTTAACACGACGAAAAGGCGTTTCAGAACGACTCATAGCCACTCCTATTGAAAAAAAGTCATAGACATATGCGAGAAGTTTCCAATTCTGATTCCTCATAATCCTTCCAAGCGAAACATCTGCCAAAGATAACTGCTCAAATCCCTCATCCAATTCTTTTGGTGATACAAGATGGAGGTGGAGATTTTCTTCGAGCCACAAGACTAGTTCATCATGGTTCAACTCAGATTCGGATAGAGCTTTTCTCGCCATCTTCGAGTCAACTGAGGCAAACAAGTGTCGTAGGGTTTCAGCTGTTCCTTTTTTCGAGTCTCTACCAGCTGGTCCAATAACTAAGGATGTAGAACCGCTTCTTGTCTGAAACTCAAGATCTGCTATTGCAGCACGAAGGTCTCCGCCAGACCCTTCAATAATCTCTTCAAGAGTTTCAGCTGAAATCTTTGCATCATTTTCAGACATTACATGTTTCAATACTTTTTCCACATCTTTATTCTCTATGAGTCCAAAAGTAAAGACTTGGCACACTTTCATCAAGTCTTTTAATCGAGGACTATCAGGATCATTTGCAGTCATTACTATTGGGTGCACTGCATCTTTGGTCACCCTCAAGATTGCACCAACACCACCTCTATCACTGGTTCCTGAGAGACCATCCACTTCATCTAACAAAATGAGCCTGGGTCTACCGTCAAGTGTCTGTTGCGATGCAGCTCGCCAAACTAACGTTTCAATACTATCCTTGTTCCTTTTGTCACTTGAATTGAACTCAACAAGTTCCATGTCAAGCTCATTTGCTAGAACACCTACAGATGCAGTCTTACCTGTTCCTGGAGGTCCAATGAGTAGAGCAGCTCTCTTTTCAGGAATTCTGGACAACCACGATTCAACCCAGCTTTTAAGTGCCTGAATGGTTTCTTTGTTTCCGACAAGACCATCCAGTGTCTTCGGACGATGCTTCTCTGGCCACGGGAGTTCCTCATCATTCATTCAGAACCACTATCCAATCCTAGACGTGCAAGTAAGGATGAGAGTTGTATCTCACCATTGGCTCCTTCCCCTACTCGGAACTCGATTTCAGCAGTTTGGTCTAGAATATCCATTCGTTTTCTATTGTCAAGTTCAAGACCTTCAATCTCACGATGTAATTGTTTCACTAAATCTACAGGTGAAACACCTTGCTGATACATCAAGTTTCTGAGACTCTCAAGTGATTCTATGTATTTTCCACCTTGGGCATCTACAAGCATCTTCCTAACTGCTTCAGGATTTGCTTTCCCAGCGATTGAGTAAACTATCTCATCGGTTATTTTTTGACCTGTTGAGGCTGATGCTTGAAGAAGGTTGATGGCAGCTCTCATATCACCCTCAGCAAGATACAGAATTGCTTCAGTTCCAGTAGCAAGCAGACTAACACCTTCTTTCTTGGCGATATACTTCAGTCTGCTTGAAATATTATCATCACTGAGTCGCGAAAAACGGAATATCGCACATCTTGATTGAATAGGTGGAATAATCCTACTGGAATAATTACAGATCAATATCATCCGACAGGATGCTGCGTAGGACTCCATAGTACGCCTTAAGGCATGTTGAGCATCTGCCGTGAGATGGTCTGCTTCATCAAGAACAAGTATCTTGAATGGTGCGTTACCTGATGGTATAGTTCTTGCAAAGTTCTTAATCTGATTTCTTACGACATCAATTCCTCTTTCGTCGCTAGCATTAAGCTCCATGAAGTTCCTTTCAAATGAGTCCCCAAAGAGGTCCCTAGCCATTGCAGTTGCTGCAGTAGTTTTACTGGTTCCCGGTGGTCCTGCAAATAGACAGTGAGGCACAGCTCTAGTTTCTACAAACTTTTTGAGACTCTCAATCAAAGATTCCTGTCCAATAATCTCACCTAATGTGGGAGGTCGATATTTCTCAGTCCACAAGTCAAGCTCCATCTTTGGTTCCCATCCATATCAAGACATGAACGTCTATCATTTCAGCCTGATTCAATTACGAGTCTTCTCGATGCCTTAAAAGATTCTCTGGCAAGACTGATACTCAAGATGAATGAAACGTAGGATTAATCACTCTGACTCGCTACCATAGAGCAAGGGCTTTATCTCAGCCAATCTAGATTGATGTGTGGGATTTCATGAAGCTATGTAGTGAAGCAAAAGATGAGATGCACCGGTTTGAGATGTTATTTCTGAATGAAACTCGAGAATGCATCTTTCAAAAACCCCTTCCTGAAATTATTGTAGGCGGAAGCAAAATGGGTCCTTTTAAAAAAGGAGACCAAACCAGTCTACCAAATTGGATGATCGAACAGCTCTTGAAACAAGACATAGTGGATATTGCACCCGAAGATGCATACGACTCACTAAGAAGACTCCAGAATCTTTACAGAGCTGAAGAAAAACAACCTCACAAGCTTCAGACATTTCAACCATTTCTCTATACAGCACTCAGTAGGAAAGTACTTCGACTGCAAAGTGATAGAACATCAATAGACCCCAGAAGATACGATGAGATTGAAAAACTACAACATATGGTTCCATTTCTGGTTGAAACTCGGCTGTCTAAGATTCTTCGTGTAGCTAAATCCGGCGCATATCAGGAGAAACGAAAACAGATGGCTTATGAAGAACGGTGGCTTTGTGAAGAGCTGATTGATTTACTCTCTGGATGGCGCCAAAACATTTTGGAGTAAGCAATGAGTAATAGTGCCCTTAAATACAAAACAAGAAGAACAAGAAGTTGAAAGTCGACCAATGATTATGGCCCAGAATAACGACTGTATCGAGGCTAGTAAAGATGTCTGAGTATGACGAACAAGAAAGATTTGAGGAGTTCCTAAGAACATACAAAGATGAACAAGGGACTCTCGCATATTGGTCAAGAATTCAACAGATGTCGATCAATGATGAAGTGTCTCTCACCATAGATTTCCAGGACTTAACAAGCTTCGATAATGTGTTTATGGCTTTGGCAGCCGAAGATCCTCAGAAATTTCTGGAAATGGCAGATAATGCATTAGTTTCAGTACTCCGCGTTGAAGACCCGGATTATGTCAACAGTGTTGATACTAGTATTATGAAGACACGTTTTGTAAACTATCCTGAACACATTGCATTACGTGCACTCCGATCACGACATATTGGGAAGCTGATACATATCAGTGGCATAATGATGAGAGCTAGTGTTGTAAAGCCTCTTCTAGTTCAAGCTATGTTTCGCTGTAGAATTTGTCAGACAGAAATACCACAAATCCAAGAAGAAGGAAGATATACAGAACCTGCATTGTGTCCAGTTTGTACTAAGAAAACCCCTGTGCGTTTGATTCCACAAAAATCTCAGTTCAGAGACTGGCAAAAGGTAAGAATCCAAGAATCACCAGAAGAACTACCACCAGGTCAAATGCCACGGTCAGTTGATGTAATTCTAGAGGGTGACATCGTCGACATATCTAGACCAGGTGAATTGGTCAAAGTAACCGGAACTCTTCAAACGTCTCCTGATTTCTCTCGCAGAGGTGGAAAGCTAGCAACATTCAATGTGTTTATTGAAGCGAATGGAGTAGAAATATCCGAGAAAGAGTATGAACAGCTTGAGATTTCCGAAGAAGATGAAAAAGCGATAAAGGAGCTAGCTGAGGACCAATATGTCCACGAACGAATTCATGCTTCCATTGCTCCATCTATTCAGGGTCATGAGAGCATCAAAGAGTCTATTGCACTCCTGCTTTTCGGCGGTGTCGGGAAGACACTCCCTGATGGAACACGACTCAGGGGAAAATCCAACATATTGATGATTGGGGATCCTGGAACAGGAAAAAGCCAGATTCTCAAGTTTGTAGCTGGTCTAGCTGCAAGAGGACTCTACACTTCTGGCAAAGGGACCACAGCAGCTGGACTTACAGCAGCTGTCGTTCATGATACCGAATCCGGTGCAATGACCCTAGAGGCTGGAGCTCTAGTCTTGTCTGACCAAGGAATCGCATGCATAGATGAGTTTGATAAAATGGACCCTAACGATCGAACTGCTATCCATGAGGCTATGGAACAGCATACAGTCAGTATTGCAAAGGCTGGGATTGTTGCTACATTGAATGCAAGGACATCAATCCTTGCAGCTGCAAATCCCACATTGGGCCGTTACGAATCATCACTATCTGTTCAAGACAATATCCGATTACCGTTTACAATCCTATCAAGATTTGATTTGATTTGGATTTTAGTTGACACTCCAGAGGCAACAAGAGACCGTGAGCTCGCACAATTCATTCTTGACATGCATCAAATGAAGAAGTCACAGGGACAGACTGCAACTCCCACAATTCCCCCCGACTTCCTGAAAAAATACATTGGATATTCGAATCGCTATGTCATTCCTCAACTAACTCCAGAAGCTGCAGAAGTGATTGAGAATTTCTATGTAGACCTAAGAAAGAGTGCTGAGGGAGGTGCTTCTCCAGTTCCAATCACAGCACGTCAACTAGAATCACTTGTTCGTTTATCAGAGGCAAGAGCCCGAATGGCATTAAGGTCAAAAGTCAGTAAAGAAGACGCGCAAGCTGCTATCCGACTTATGGAAGAGTCCTTGCGGATGGTAGCGCTTGATAGGATAACTGGAAAAATCGATATTGATCGTCTTGTTTCTAAGATGAGTGCATCACAACGAAGTTCCTCAGATATCATCATTAAAGCTATCCGTGATATGGAGTCTGAAGGAACATCAACAGTGAACAGAGATGCACTAATTCAACGTGCTGTATCAATGGGACTTCCTCGTGAACGCGCTGAAGAGGTTATCGAGAAACTCCTTGCTGAAGGAATACTATACAGTCCTCGAGAAGGCAAAATCAGACACTCTCAGAGCTAGATGTATCAATCCATATCATTAGTATACTGCGGAGATGAACAATATTCGACTGAAAGAGCTGGACATCAACAAACGAATAATCATGCATCTCCAGTCTCAGGGAATATCAGATCTTTTTCCACCACAGATTAGTGCATTCAAAACAGGTGTTCTCGATGGAAAGAACTTGGTTCTTGCGATACCTACCAGTTCAGGTAAAACATTGGTAGCAGAGATTTGTATGCTAAAAACAATCCTTGATGGTCGAGGTAAGGCACTCTATCTTGTTCCGCTAAAATCACTAGCCCGCGAAAAGTATACAGAATTCAAGAATTACGAGTCTTTGGGTATCACCACCTCCATGTCAGTTGGTGACTATGACTCTCCAGGACGAAGCCTACATGATGCTGACATCATAATCGTAACTACTGAACGAGCTGACTCGTTGGTCCGTCACAGAGCTGAATGGATCAATGATGTTGGAATTGTTGTTGCTGATGAAATCCATCTCATTAATGATTCCAAAAGAGGCCCTACACTTGAGATGGTACTAGCAAAACTCACCCAAATCAAAAAAGACATTCAAGTTGTTGCTCTAAGTGCGACAATCTCCAATGCTAATCAGATTGCTGAGTGGCTTGATGCTGAACTTGTAAAGGACACCTGGAGACCGGTGCCGTTAAGCGAGGGTGTCTATTTAGATGGAAGGATTAATTTCTATAGTGATGGGAAAAGCAAACATAGGCGAATCAAGAGAACACGGAAGGATGAACTAGCGGATGTAGTTTGTGACACTCTTGATGAAGACGGCCAAGTCCTTGTCTTTGTGTCAAGTCGTCGATCAACAGTCGCCGTTGCAAAAAAGATTGCTCCCTTTCTGCGTAGATATATCTCCGATGATACTATGCACCAACTTGCAAAAGGTGCTACTAAGATTGGAAAGACTCCTTCTGCACCTGAAGCTTCCAAAATTCTAGCTCGACTGATTGCAAATGGCGCCGCTTTTCATCATGCAGGTCTTGATAATCAAGAACGGACTCTTGTTGAGGACTACTTCAAGGAAAATCTATTGAAAGTGATTATTGCGACTCCAACATTAGCAGCAGGTGTGAATCTTCCCTCTAGACGTGTAATTATTCGTGATTACAGACGCTATGAACCAGAACGTGGAAGCTATCCAATCCCAGTTCTCGAATACAAACAAATGGCTGGTCGAGCAGGTAGACCAAAATATGACAAATATGGAGAGGCAGTTCTCATCGCACGGACAGAACCAGAACATGATTTTCTTATCGATAACTATACGCTTTCTGAGCCTGAAGAAATCACTTCCAAATTAGCATCACCGCGTGCTGTCCGTACACATCTTCTAGCTTCAATAGCAGCTGAAATGACTAGAGATCGTGAGGAGATTGACCTGCTAATCGCAGGGACATTCTTCTCACATCAGTTTGATCAATGGGAGATCAATCAACATGTATCCTCAGCTCTAGGTTTTCTTGAAGAAGGAGATCTTATAGAAACAAGTTCTGATGGTCACTACACAGCTACTCCACTAGGTAGGAGAGCATCCCAACTATACATTGACCCTTACACAGCTATCCTCTTTCGTGATGTCCTATCAAAAACAAAGAGTCATACCATAATTGGTATTCTTCATTTGATTTGTCACTCACCGGATCAACCAGTGACATATGTCACAAGTTCTGAGGTTGAGGAGTATGAGATAGCTCTCGAAGACTCTCTTGACGAACTCATGGTTGAACCCCCAATAGAGGAGAATCCTCGTGCTTATGCAGATTTTCTGGCGCAAATAAAAACAGCAGCTTTGCTCCAGGACTGGATCTCTGAGAAAACAGAGAAGGATATCACTGAGAGATACAACGTTGGCATGGGTGATGTTCATCGATTTGTACAATCAGCAGAATGGTTGACATATGCAGCGTCTGAGATTTCCAGAATTACCAATTCGACCAGTCACAGTCCATTTCTTCATAATCTTAGGTCACGTCTTCGCTATGGAGTAAGGTCAGATATTTTGGAACTTGTAAGTCTCAAGGGGGTTGGACGAGTAAGAGGTAGAATATTACACAACCATAATCTCGTGAATTTACCTGACTTATACAAAGTCCCAGTGGAAGAACTAGGAAGGATTCCAACCATTGGTACATCTATCGCACAATCAATCAAGAAACAGTTGGGCATTGATACAAAAATAGCTCTAAATGATACCGAACACTTTGATGATGACGATGATATTGACTCAATGCAAACATTGTTGGAGGACTTCGGTGTATAGGTTTACAACAGAGGAGAATCATCAATTATTCTTTCAATCAACTTCTCCGTGTACTGACTAGCTGTATCACTCTCTTTGTACATGTCATCAAAAATTGTGACATGACCTCCCGATAATTCTTCAAGAAGATTCAATGAGCACATTCCCATAACTTCGAGATTGTAACCCCCCTCAAGAAAGCATGCCACTCTTCCATCCGAATATGTCTTAGCCATCTGTTTCAGTCTAGAATTCATCATGGCAAATCCCGATGTGGTAAGTCCGAGGTTTGTTAAAGGGTCCATGAAATGGCTGTCATAACCCACAGAAACCAGTATGAAATCTGGATCATATGACTCAGCAATAGGCTCTAGTACTTTTGAAAATGCATTAGAATAGGACAAATCACCTGCACCGGGGTACATTGCCAAATTGACAGTATAACCCTCACCCTCGCCCGTCCCTGTTTCGTCCACAAATCCCGAACCAGGGAAAAGTGTCCTTCCATCTTGATGTAATCCTATATAGAGCACATCCTTTGAGGAATAGAAACTTCGTTGTGTCCCATTTCCATGATGTGCATCATAATCTACGATCATCACGCGTTCTACATTATTTTTTTCCACTAGATGTTTAGCCGCTACTGCTATATTATTAATAAAACAGAAACCAAATGCTCGTTCGTATTCTGCATGATGACCAGGAGGTCTACACAACACAAACGCATCCTCAGATTCCCCTTGCATGATTCTGTCAACTGCGTTAATTCCTCCCCCTGCGGCAAAGAGGGCAGCATCATATGTGTATGAATTGACAGATGTGTCCATAGTGTAGATTCCGCCTCCCCTTTCTGACTTCTCTTTAATCCCTTCAAGATACGCCCTGCCATGGATTAGATGTACTTCGTCCAGAGGAGCTCTCGTTGGGATCAATAGATTCACTTTTTGTCCGTCCAACAGACCTGCGGCTTTGATTGAACTCATTGCACTTCTCAGTCGTTCTGGGCTCTCAGGATGACTACGAGACATCACATGTTCAACAAAGATATCATGGTATACTAAGTCAGTGACCATTTCCAGTCATTCTCCGTTTCACTATGGTCCTGATTAGAATGGTGAAGATACTGATAAGTCTGAATCTTTGATACAATTTCAGAAAATAATTGGAACACATGTTCTAAAGAACCAAGAGGGCTTCACCGAGTGGCAATGTTTATCTTCAATACACCACACGACAACTGCAGTCATGAACACATCCCGAGTTTCATGTAACAAGGGTCGGTAGTCTAGCTTGGTATGATTCTTGCTTGGGGCGACTGAGGAATTCACGTCTCAAGTCACAGAATGCAAGAGATCGGGAGTTCAAACGACATGGGATTTTCCCAGTCGGAACATGTCTCCCCCGGCCCACCATTTCACTCATCATATGCTTCCAATTTTCCAGAGAGATTCATATATCGGACCTGACGGAGTGAGGGTGCTTTTCATCATTGTAATCTTTGCGACAATCATTTTCCCTATCGCTTCATCGGTTAGGTGCTCCAAGTTGTCTGCAATACGTCTTGAATCCTTGACATACCGAACTCGTGCAATAGTCGCATGAGGGGTGTATTTTCTCTTCTCAGGTTGATAGCCAATATCTACCAACGAAGAATCAATTTCACTCTTGATTTGCACAACTTTAGATGCATTATTAGTCACTCCGACCCAAATGATTCTGGGTCGTCGTCTGTTTGGAAATGCTCCAATCCCTCCAACTTCAATTTCAAATTGACTAAAGTCAATCTTGTCAAGACACATCTTGATTTGGTCTAGCTTTGTTAATGGAGTATCGCCAAAGAAACGCACAGTATAATGTATATTTTCGCTTTTGACTATCTTCATCTTGGCGGCGGTCTGATCCAATTTCTGCTGAATATCTTTGATTCGCGACAATAATGTTTGGTCTTCAATCTCTATACTCAGGAAAGCTCTGACATCAGCATTCACATTAGACACTTCCTTTGATATTGATTATGTCAAATCCACAATATTACACTGACGCTGTTGGTTCAAGGGAATTCTTAAAGGGCTATCATAAGACGAAGGGAAGAGGTTTCTGGTGGGAACAATGAAACTGGTGATTGTTACTGGTATGCCGGGTGCAGGAAAAAGTGGTATAGCTCAAACATTTCATGATGTAGGTATACCAGTCATTGTGATGGGAGATGTGATACGTAATGAAACCCGCAGACGTGGTCTTGACCCTAATCCCGAGAATACAAAGAAGGTCATGTTGGAACTCCGGGAAAAGAAAGGTCCTGGGGCAGTAGCACAATTCTGTATAGAGGAGCTGAAAGCATCAGGTTCCGATTTTGTTGTAATTGAAGGATGTAGAAGTATCGCTGAAGTCGAAGTCTTTGATGGGTGCGCTGACTCTGTTACAATTGTCTGTGTTCATACGTCTCCAAAAGAACGGTACAAACGACTGGTTGAACGAAATCGTGAAGATGCCCCTCCAAGTTGGGAGGTTTTTAGAGAACGGGATATCCGAGAGATTTTAGTGGGTCTAGGAGGGGTAATTGCGCTAAGCGATATAATGATTGTAAATGAAGGCACTCTTACTGAATTCCAAGAGCAGTCTAAGGAACTAGTGAAGAGGCTGACTTGAGATGGAAGTCCTTATCACATGTCCAGTGAATCCCACAGAGGACGCCAAGAAGGTTGGAAATGCCATTGAGAATCTTCTGGGTAGAACAGATTTTTCAACTGATGATAATAAATCCGAAATTGTAGTGACCTACACGAATCGGGACTCGATCAGCCTTGTTCGTCAGACAATCCACGAAACAAGGATCATAGATGCAGCCAGAAGGCGATTAGAAGCAAATTGGAATGGAACATCAACATCACTCCATTTTGATAAACAGGCTGCCTTTGCAAAGAAATTACGAATCATTGATGACAATCAGGAACTTCCACCTTTAGGTAGTATCGAGATGGTCGCTGTGTTTGATTCAGAACAAGAATATGAGGAGTTTGTTAACTGGTTTACTCCCCCAACAAAAGACGGGAAAATCATCAATCACTAAACTCCAAGAGTTAGTACTTCCCTGATTAAACCGCTATGAACCTTGATTTGGTGCACCTGCTCAACGATAAGTCCAATGTCGCCTGCTATATCTTGAATGTTCATTTCACTGCTCCCACATATACATATACTCCCATCTCTCCGAGCAAGAATTGAACTTGCTATACTAAAAAGAGACTCAACAAGCTCAACAGCATTGGCTCCCCTTGTCGAGCTAGCCTTTCCGTATGGTGGATCGGTTACTATACAATCACAACTTCGAACCGGCAAACTTCTAGTATCCCCTTGAATGATGGAATAATCACTACCTGTAAAGGTAAGGTTCTTTTTACTTCCTGACAACAACCGCCAATTCAAGTCAATACCCACTGTTTTCGCGCCGATATGAGCTGCTTCGCAGAGAATGCCTCCACCCCCACAAAACGGATCAAGCAAAATCTCATCTGGCATGAGACCTACAAGATTACACATCACTCTGGATAGAGTGGCATTCATCATACTGGGATGAAAGAACTGCTTTTGGCCTGGTTCTCTTTCTCTCAATATTGGACGTAAGTTTGAAGCAACCGACTTGCAGATACGGATAGTTTCTTGAGAAATTATTACAATAATACGTACTTGAGGCCTCTCTAGGTTCACCTTAGCTCCAACGACCTTTTTGATACGTGCGCCTAGGCTAGACTCAAAACTCAACCGATCACTGACTGAGATATCACTGTTATCTGAGATGGTCCTCACTGAAAATGTTTCTTTAGGCTTGATATGTTCCTTTAGCATTTCATCAGAAAGATTTCCAAGTGCAAGGTCCTGTGGATGAGTTTCTGAAATTACTAAACCTGTCTCTTTGACCAAAGCAGCTCTATTTATGAAAAAGGAAACCGGACTTTTTTGAGAATCAATCAACCCAATCCGTCCGTCCCAATAATAGCGTTCATCAATTCCCAATAGCTGGGACAGTACATCAACCTCTGCTTTAGCTATGCTCGTCTGTTCACCGGATAGATAGACAAAATATTTGGTCAAAAAACCATCACTCGTATAGATTATCGCCACCAGCAAAGATGCGTTGCATCTCTCCATATAACACATCCATTCCCGTCATCTCTTTTGCAGAAACTGGTATACTGCCTGTTGCAGTGTCTAAAGATTCAAGCATCTGTAAAATTGATTTTGAGTACTCTCTCCTTAATCCCTCAGCAGAGTTTTCAAGAGCCTCCTCAAGCATGTACGTTTCAAAACCCCACTCCACGATTCTTTCAACCTCCTCCTTTGATAGAATATCTGGTTTGCTTAATACGTTCAGTTGAGGAAGACTAAATCGAATATTGATTGAAATCCCTAGAAGCGTTGATGAAAGATATCCTGTTGGAGTGCGAGCAATATTCGAATCAAGTAAATAGAGAGAGAGTGACGGATCATCGCCGCCCAGATTAGATACCATCAATGGTCCGGAGTTTCTGTATGCAAAAAGTTCCATTTGCCCCGGACAGTCCACAATCACATAGTCTCGGTCAGTATCAATTATTTCATCCCTTATATCATTCACACTACTTACAGCCATATCTAGGGAGGCCACAAGTGCTCCATTCGGACCCAATCCAAATGAGCTCATAATCTCTCCATAGTCCACATATTCTCTGATATCAACATCACTCGTATATGGGGGGGAATCCACACCAGGGTCAAGGTTGACCACAGTCACACTCAAATCCGAACCAACCAACCACTTCTCCAGTGATGCTGTAAGTAGGGACTTTCCTGAACCTGCTGTTCCAACTATAAATGTGAAAAACATCTGCAGAACCGACACGATGTGTTCAAGCAAGCTCTTTGAGTTCTTCGGTACAATCCTCACCCAATAAATTTGATGAAGAAATAGTTCAAATCGGTATCTACGTAACTCTTATAGCGATTATAAAGGGCTGAAAGTCTATGGACAATAGTGAGGCACTCCGGAGGTTGGCAGAAGCAATGGCTGGTGAGATATGCCTCGCAGAAAATGACCCCGGAGCAGTCATGCGTCGATGGCGTGAGAGATTTCACATTTCTCAGAAAAATCTTGCCAAATATCTCAATGTTTCACCTTCTGTAATCAGTGACTACGAAAGTGGTAGAAGGAAATCTCCTCGTGTTGAAACAATTAAACGGTTTGTAGAAGGCCTGATTGAGATGGATGCATCAGACGGTGGAAGAGTAGCTATGGCTCTAGAGAAACTGATCACTCCTGAAATATCGTCTGATGCAATCCTTGACAGTCGCGAATTTGGTGTTCCAATTCCCGCGCGATTACTTGTAGAACATCTTGATTGTAAGGTCTTAACCCATCAAAACCTGCTTGAAAGGGACATCTATGGCTATACTGCTCTTGATAGTATCAAAGCAATCGTAAGTTTAACACCACAACAGCTTCTCCGACTTTATGGTGGCACAACCCAACGGGGAGCAATTCTTACAAACGTTACAACAGGACGTTCCCCAATGGTAGCAATCAAAGCCAGTCAAATCGGTACTTCTGTTGCAGTAAAACCTGCAGTTGTCATACTTCAAGGGATAAAAGAGTTAGACCCACTAGCAGTTCGAATAGCTGACAGCATACACCTACCTTTATGTATATCAGAAATAGATTCAGCTGCGGAATTAGTCCGCGAGATACGACTATTTGACCCAAAGATGTGACTCGGTCTCAAAATGGTGAGAAATGATGAAATTCTCTATGGAGATTAATGACCCCATTCATGGTTTCATAGGTATTACCGATACGGAAGCCAAAATAATCAATTCATTGCCTTATCAGAGACTGCGACGAATAAAACAACTCTCCGGTGGTCATTTTGTATATCCAACTGCAGAACATACACGGTTTGGACATTGTATTGGTGTAATGTATCTTGCAGGTCTCAGTGGTAGAAGGCTTTTGAGTAGAATGGGTCTTGGAGACCAAAAGCTCCAAGAAGTAAGGATTGCTGGTCTTCTTCATGATATTGGTCATGGTCCTTTCAGTCATGTCTTTGAGGAAGTGATGATAGAAAAACGCGGAATGAATCATGAGGATGTTACGGAGTGGATAATTCTAAAGAGCGAGCTTGGTGAATTATTAGAAGCAGATGGAATCTCAAAGAAACGAATTGGTGACTTAGTTAGAGGCCGCCAGAAGAGCAAGAAGGACAAGATCATAGCTGGAATCGTTGCCGGGCAAATTGACTCAGATAAAATGGACTATCTCATTCGTGATTCATTCTACTGCGGAGTGAATTACGGGCTAGTTGATATTCATCGTCTCATTGACAGTATTGAAATCTCAAAAGATTACAACATGCAGTTTGATATCGCTGCAAGAGGAGCACTGGAGTCATTTCTTGTTGCAAGGTATGAGATGTTTCTCAATGTCTATTACCATAAAACAGTGCGTAGTGTCGAAGTGATGCTTGTCAAATTAATTGATGCTGCAGACAAAGTACTAAATCTCACCAGTTTTACAACTCCTGAGGAATTCTTAGAACTTGATGATATGTCACTCATATCTAATATCCGAAAAATCGACCCTTCAGAATCAGAGGATGCGAAAGAAGCGATAAGGATGGTCAATCTACTTGATTCTCGCACCCTTTACAAATCAGCCTTTGAAAAAGTAATCCATACAGAAGATCGTTTTGTTTCGAAGATTCTAACTAAAAGTAAAGTTCGTGAAAGCATCCAAGATGAAATTGCATCTATTGCTGGAGTCAACCCTGAAGACGTGATAGTTGATGTACCCACTTTGCCCTCCGTCCCATACAACCCACATCAACTTGACCCAATGGAGATAGGCATCTTTGAGATAGTCGATGGAAAAAGGGTCGCTCACAATCTTTCCGATTATTCAAACATTGCAGATATGATGAAGACTTACCTTGATGTAATTCGTGTATATACATTTGATAAGAATCGAGTGAAAGTAGGAAGAGCTGCACGCGAGGTTTTCCAAGAGGTTCCAGATACTGCGTTGATACACATGTAGCAGTTTTTCAATTATAATATGCAATCGTAGACCAGATCTACAGAGTGAGTATTGGTCAGGTCTAATTCTGTGTGGTGGTTAAATAGTAACAAGATGGATTCTACATTGAACTCAACAATCCACCCGGGGCTGAGTATGTGAGCGACGAACTGAATGAAACCCTACAGAACATTAAAGCCATCACCGGAGTTGAAAATGTCGTTTTAATCCAAAAAGACGGGCTCCCTGTTGCGAGCGCTGGAGTATGGTTCAGTAAGGATGAAGTCTTTGCAGTGGCATCCTCAACTTGCGCGATTTTTGGAGTTGCTAAACTCATACATGGCAATTTCAACTACTTACTAATGGAATCTGACACATCTAAGGTCTTCCTCGCTTCGTTGCCAAATGACCCAGATTACTTCCTGACAGTAACTACTGCACCACGAGTTAATCTTGCTGCATTGTTCATTGAGATGAAAGACAATCTATCCAGACTTTCTTTCCTTCTCAGAGAACACGTGGATGGAAGACTTCCACCACTCCGATCCTATAGTATGGACGAAACTCAGAAAGTACTACAAGGATTTGCTGTAGCTGAAGGTCGAAACACAAACTATGGTATTTCACGTTCCATGATCTCACTGGACAGGTCACAAGCACTAAGTCTTAGGGCACTTCTGCGTCAAGTTCATGATTGTATCCCAAGCATTGGATCTGTTTTCTTGTCACTCAGTGGTGGAGTCAGAGTTTCATTAGAGGGGTTTACTAACGATAGACTTGCTGCAATGTCTTTCGCACTTCATGATGCATCTGAACGTGTTGTACGAACTTTAAGGAATAGCTCACTTCAGACAGTTTTATGTGAAACCTCAGAAACACGTCATTTCATCTATGCTGTTCCAAACGGTGTGTTCAGTCTTTGGGTGGATAAAGACAGTCAAAAACTTGGGTTAATGCGACTTCTACTGAAACACTACATTGAGGAAATACGACGGGTCTTAGCTGCCGCATCTGCAGTAAAACCATCAGTTCCAGATGATTTGAAGGAACTGCTACTATCTGGAGGTTCTGATAGCAGTATAATGTTGACGAGGAGAGAACCATGACTTATTCAATTATGAAATTAATAGAGTTGATGGGTGATCAGTTCCCACTCCTACTGAACGCATTACTAGAACGAATGCCAGTAATCGTTGCAGGTGAGGACATCGAGATTGTAGACGACATCACTGAGAGTCTGACAACTCTATGCTCCCACAGACATAAGCTAGTATTTTGGAGGGATTTTACATCTGAATCAGAGATTCTCTCAGTTTGGGAAGAAGAGAAACACAACTATGAAGTCAGCAGGACTATTGTTTGCGGTCTCTCGGGGAACCTTAGACTTGCAATGGATCGAATCTCGCATTTTGCTGGTTGGATTCTTGCAGTCCCATTGGGATTCACAGTACTTGGAGTACAAGTGACCGAGAGCACTCTTCAAGATGTGACTGCACATGTTCTGAAAAACTCAGGCAACTGTGGACTATTACGAGTGAGTTCGCCGTCAGCTATAACCTTCTCACTCGTTAGACCATCTGATAGTAGCTTAGATGTTGAAAAGAAAATAGTGAACAAGATCCTAGTTCGAAAGAAACAATCACTGGAAAGAATCAGAAGACTACTAACAAAGTCACTTCGTGGTCTCAATGTATCAAATCATATCTTGACTGCAGTTCTCAAATTGGATGATGAATCTGAGAAACTGACACAAGATGTCTTTGAGGAAGAGATAAACAATTATGTTCATGCTGCTCGAAGAGCTGTCACTTTACTATCAAGAATTCGTTTAGCGAGAGAACTTGGCGCATCCACCACTCTAACAGAAAGAAATCTCTATGAGGCTATCGGATGGGATGGAGGAGAACTACCCGACTTGATTCAGTTCATCAGAGCTGAATGGCATGAAGATTTCTCAGATTGCGTTAAAAGTGGAGCCTTGTCAGGACTCGGGGCTTGGGTAGACAGTATGTGGGGAACATGACCGGAGGTCTATAAAATGATAATCGACTATGGCAACCGTACTGTGGGGCTCAAAATAGTCTTCTTTGGGCCTGCAATGGGTGGAAAGACTACCTCGATTCGTTGGTTGTTCTCAACACTTGACTATGCAGAGAAACTCACCTCAATAGAAAACACCGTTGGAAGGACAATGTTTTGTGACTTTGGTACAATTCCATTTTCATTGAGTAGCAGCTGGACAATAAACGCCCACATTTGGTCGGCCACAGGTCAGGACTTCTACAGGTCGACGAGAGAGGTAGTATTAGTTGGAGCTGATGGAGTAATCTTCATTGCAGACTCCCAAGAACATCTACTTGATGAGAATCTAGCAAGCTGGAACGAGCTAATGTCAATGATTGAGGAGGAAGAACGCCCACTCCCCTTGATTGTATGCCTTAACAAACAAGACCTGCCAACTGCGATTGATGAAGAAACGCTTAGAAGGCATCTGAAGATTCCACCATCTGTACCAGTTTTCAGAAGTATAGCAAGAGAAGGACATAATGTCATGGAGGCTTTTCAATATCTATTTCAAAATGCCATGCGTGCAAGCATACTCACTCAACCTGTTTAGTGAGCGCGAAAGTTGAAAATCAATAGATTTCAAACAAACCATTTATACGACCTGATAAATCAAAAGCCACTATTCTAGATATAGACAGTATATGATATCCAAAAACTATTTCTGAGGTTCCTAATGTTGGACTCTATGCAAGAAAAGCCGAATTTTGTGTTTATTACAGGTGGCGTTCTGTCAGGTATTGGAAAAGGAGTCACAACTGCATCTATTGCCAAACTTTTCCAATTCCGTGGGTATAACATTCGTATCATCAAGATTGATCCATATCTGAACATAGATCCCGGTACATTAAATCCCATTGAACATGGAGAGGTCTTTGTCACAGACCAGACCTGGACATTTCAACCTGTTGAAGGATTTGAATTCATAATCTCCGAGATTGACTTAGATTTTGGAACATATGAACGATTCACTGGAATGGAGGTACATCCATCCCAGAACATAACATCAGGACAGATCTACATCTCAGTAATTCTTGAGGAACGAAAAGGAGGATTTCTTGGAAGGACAGTCCAAATCATACCTCATGTAACAGAGAGAATCAAACAGAGGATTTGGGATGTAGTAAAGAAAGACCCCATACCAGATGTTCTCTTAGTAGAAATAGGCGGGACCGTTGGTGACATAGAGGCAATGCCGTTTCTTGAAGCTGTGAGACAGATTGTACGAGAGCTTGGAAGAGCTAGAACTGCTGTCGTTCATGTCACCCTTGTTCCATACATGAAATCCGTGGGGGAGTTCAAGACTAAACCAACGCAGCATAGTGTCAGAACCCTCCAAAGTTTGGGTCTTCAACCAGATATCACAATTTGTAGAGCAGAGAGAAAACTTCCAGAACCTGCAAAAGAGAAGATTGCCCTATTCTGCAACATACCTAATGAGAGAGTTATTTCAAATCCTGACATTCCTGTGATATATCAGCTTCCACTCTCTTTTGAGGAACAAGGTCTTGGTAATATACTAGTCGAACATTTCGCCATGGACCAAAGAACACCAGATACTGAAGCTTGGTCTAAGATGGTGGAGTCTTACGAGAAAACGACTGAAACAGTCGTTATTGCTATGCCAGGAAAATACACTACACTGGGAGATTCTTACAAAAGCATTAACCAAGCACTGGTCCATGCGGCTGCTGCGTGTGGTACAAAGATTGAGATGCGATGGATTGAAACCGAGGAAAGATGCACCGAGGAAAATCTGATGGAGGATCTGTCCGATGTGGATGGCGTTCTTTTGACACCTGGCTTTGGAGAACGCGGTGTCGAAGGTATGATATGTGCAGCAGCTGTGGCGTTGAAGTTGAAGATGCCACTTCTTGGTATATGCTATGGTGCTCAGCTTTCTACAGTGGCATTTGCTAGAACTATCATGAACTGGAAAGGTGCTCATACTACCGAAGTAGATATTGATAGTCTCTATCCCGTAGTCGACCTAATGGATGAACAGAAGAGTATTGATGAAAAAGGTGGCACCATGCGCCTTGGTGGTCATGATGTCCACATTGTTGAAGGTACTCATCTCCACGAAATATATGGTGTCAGTAAGGTCCGTGAGAGGTTTCGTCATAGATATCATCTGATTGACCGTTATCTGAACAAGATGGATGAGATGGGACTGAAGGTTTCAGCCTATGACTCGACAGGACGAATAATCAATGCAATCGAGTTAGTTGATCACCCATTCTGGATTGGAGTACAATATCATCCAGAGTTCAGATCACGTCCTGATAACCCCCATCCACTTTACTTGGGATTAATTAAGGCGGCTCTGGAATACAGAAAGGTGAGAGTGAAAAGGTAGTGGAGAGAAACCTCGACAAATTACTATCTAAATTGGTTGAAGAAATCGAGCACATCGAGGTTACAAGAGAGCAATTTGGAGAGGTTCTTAGAAAAATCAGAAACAAAATTGATCTGGGAAAATTTCCTGCAGTGTCATCAAATATCGTTGACAAGCAATTCTACACGAAAATCGAACCTACCACTCTATCTGGTCTACGAATCGCTGGTGTGGATGGAGGCCTCGTCAGGAAACGATTTAGATCCATGGATTTAATTCTAACAAGAGGTATCGCAGTTATTTTCCAATTTGGACCAGAAGATGGTCCTGCTGTAGATTTCTACCCTGATGCCTTTCCTGAACCAAAGGTAAGTCCTCTAATGCTTACCTTATCCAGCATTGAATTAGACCAGCTGGCATCACTTGAAAGGATGGCTACTGAACTCAGAGTTACCTTATCAGTTCTTGAGGAATTTCATACAAATCTGATACTACTTGATGGTTCCCTGTTCTACCATCCTCGAGACCGTCCGCAAACTGGATCAATTGTATATGAAAAATTCCAAGAAGTCTTGTCTCTCTATAAACAACTTTATCATAAAGCTCGAAAGAAAGGCACAACTCTCGTAGGTATAGTAAAGGATAGTAGATCTACACGAGTTGCCACAATAATGGGAGAAATACTTCCCCATATCGTTCGCAAACCCGAAGTCTTTGAAATGATGCAAGGAGTCGACTATAGATGGTTACTTAAGATATCTCGAGACTGTGACCTTCTTGATACATTTCTTCAGGAAGGAGAACGATCCTTTGTTTTTCGATATTCATCAGAACTTAATTTCAACACGAATTCACCAAAAGATGATTTATCCACTTGGGCTTCCCAAATCTGGGTCACCTATCTAAAAACCGCCAGAGACGACCTACCACTAAGAGTCGAATTTCTCTCAGCCGAAGATGAACTGGTCACCGACAAACTAGACAAAGCTCTTTCAGCAATACTCCCGCTTTCCTCACAGCATCCAGAGTATGGCATTCCTACCCCCATTCTCGAAGCCGATGCTCGCGCGAAAATTACTGCAAATGAAACACGACTCATTATTGACAGACTCATGGCGTTGTCTGGACTTACTTATATGACACTCGAAAAAAGACGCTCAAGAAATCCATTTGGAGGTTAATCAATGTCTGATTTTCCAACAAACACAAGACTCGGAACTGTTGTTTCTACTGACTCTGGCCCCAATGTTATGGAATTCTCTTTTGTGCTGGAAGGCGGCCCCCGAGAAATCATTGCGCGTCGTGGTGAATTCGTATCGGTCGTTACTGATGCTGGCACAGTGATAGCAAGAGTTCAGGACCTTGTCCGTACAAATCGCTACTATCAACATGCAGAAGCTGTCCGGGAATATCAATCAAGAGGTGAGCCTCTACGTTCGATATTTCCTACAGACAGATGGCAGTATACAGTAGCCAAGACTCGGGTTCTGGGTCTCTGGAGTGATGGTCGAACAATTCGACCTTATTTTGCAGTTTCCCCGGGAGCTGTTGTCAGAAGAGTTGATGAAGACATACTAGCCTCCTTCCTAAAACTTGACTTAGAAAAAGGTCTCCACCTTGGTCAGCTGGCACATCAGAACCTTGCGTTTGCTCCATCGCTTGATCGTTTGCTATCAAAGCATCTTGCAATTCTAGCAATGAGTGGCGCAGGCAAATCATACTTCGTTTCTGTTCTTCTAGAGGAATTACTCTCTCTATCTAAGGACAGGGGGCGTCTCTCCGTTATTGTTATTGATGTGCATGGTGAATATACCTACCTGAAGGACATAACTCCTGAAGCACTGGGACTGTCCAAAGGGCAATTCGAAGTAGAACATCTACGAGGAACACACTTTCAAATCCCCGTTCAGATGCTCTCCGCAGAAGCAATTGGTGCTTTTGTTTCGGACATGAGTTCAATTCAGGTACGTGACTTGCGTCGCGTAGTGTCTGAGATGAAACACACACTAAAAGAAGGATACACACTGACTGATATTGTAGAATATGTCCAGAATGACGAAAAAATCAGTAAAAACACACGAGAAGCACTCTCAGGTTGGTTGGTCAATTTAGATGAAACAGGACTATTCGGTAAGGAGGCAGCTCCAAATATCAAAAGTGTTGTGAGACCAGGAAAGATCACATTGATAGACCTGAGTGATTTCATCAGTCTCAAAAAGAAGCAGATTATTGTTTCATACCTTGTCAACGAACTTCTCTATCTACGAAGACGTGAAACGATTCCACCATTTTTGCTAGTCCTTGAAGAAGCTCACCAATTTTGTCCTGAGAGTCGACACGAATTAGCCTTGCCAAAGAGTCGTATTGAAACAATTGCCCGAGAGGGTAGAAAATTCTACGCGCTCCTATGTCTGATATCCCAGAGACCTGTGAAACTATCCACAACTGTTCTAAGCCAATGCAGTAATCAGGCGATTCTCAGATGTACAAACCCATATGATTTAGAACATATTGGAAAATCCAGTGAGGGTATTGATAGACCCTCTCTGGACGCTATCACTACCCTCGAAATTGGAGAGGCACTCTTTGTTGGTGAAACTGTATCGGTACCAACTTTTGTGAAAATTCGCCAACGAAAATTTGAGCCAACTGGTATAATCAAGAGTCTGTCCGAGGCTGTGAAGAAATCAGACAAATGATGTATCTCCACAAAATCCTGATAAGACCAAAAAAACGTGTTTGATTAGGGATAGCAAAGAAATGAATCAGGGGTTTTGACCAATTGTCCGATGATGAACTTAATGAGATAAAACAACTCATTGACTTAATGCAATCAGGTCTTGTGGAGCTATTTGACCAGCTTCGTGAATTACGTAGTCGTCTGAACATTGTTTCAGATACTAGTTCAGAAACGTCTGCCTCGATTCTTCCACTATTCTCCGAAGTCAAGACACCAGCTTCAGACACTGTTGAATCAGAAACAATCCCCCAAGTTGATGATGAGGATCCTCCTGTCACTGTAGTAGAAAGCGACCTGTCTACTGAAACGATAATATCTGAAGACCCAGACAGTGGAAACGGTGCAAAGGTAAACCGAGTTCTCGATCCGATTGCGCATGAATTACGAACTGGAGAAGCTCCTGCAGAGATAATTCTTGAGTACCTTCAGGCTGCAAGAGAGTATCTGATTGATGACACCAGCGACTCACAAAAGAGCAAGGTTGCCAGAGATATGGACATCGTCCTCAATTTCCTCAAGGCACGAGGAACGAGAACAATACGTCCAGATGAAAGAGATAATATTCTGAAAAGAATCCGTCGTTGGAAAGCTCATCTAACAGTATAAATTAGCTCTCCAACAAACTACCTGTATGAGTTCCAATTGATTTGGGTGATTATTCCAAGTCAATAACGATGCGTTTTATCTTTGTCCAGGATATCTTCTTGAGACCATGCTGACCAGGCTCATATCTACAATCCAGTAAATCTGCATCCTTTAATATCTTAATTTGGGCGCTTGCGTTGGCCTCAGTTCCACCGAGGTGTCTAGCAACTCGTGTCACATCTTTCTCTCCCTGAAGTAAAATCTTCAGTATCTTTAGCCGGGTTCCTGATGATAAGGCGCGTCCAATTCGTAAGATCGCGTCGTCATTGTTAACTTCAAGTGTTTCGGACAGTTATTACACCTCGAATGAGTGTTGGTCGTTGCTCAAATCCGGCTTTATTATAGTTGTTGTTTGAGGATGGGTCAAAGAGATACGAGTGCAAGTTTGAACCAATAAATAGGTTCATAGGCGATTCTTAGTTCCTTATACCGAGTGCTGAGCCATATGGATGAAGATGGCATTTTCATCATCGGTTTTGATATACTACCTTCATATAGCGCCAGTTCAAAACGAGCTCCGAAATTTGCTTGTGTAATAACCAGAGATAATGTAGTTCTAAATGAATATCCAGAGATTTCTAGAGGTGGCTTACTCAAACTAGTCCGCGAAGTCGCTCCAAAATGGCTCTGCACAGACAATATCTTCGAAATTGTTCCAGATACAAAGTCCCTTTTTCATCTTGTAGACAGAATCCCTACTGACACTAAAATAGTTCAAGTGACGGGGGTTCCTCCTCATCAGACACCTCTTAAGATTCTAGCAAAACGCCATGGTTTGAGTCTTCGAGGAAAGCCTACCCCCCTTCAATCAGCACGCATTGCGGCTCAATTAGCTTCTCTAGGAGTTGGTCACAGACTAGAATGCTTTGGAGAGCAGACAGAAATCAAAGTAACCCGTGGTCGTAAACCAGGCCGCGGCGGACAAAGTGCGAACAGATATCGCCGCAGAGTTCACTCACAAATTCAACAAATGACCCGTTTCATAGAGTCACAATTGAAAGCTGCTGAGATCGATTACGATCTTGACCTTCGTGAATCTGATTTCGGCTATGCTAGTGCAAGACTCGTTGCATATGCACCTCTGCCAGCTATTCGCAGCATTGTTGAAACAAAACGTGGTGGCGACTTCAATGTCCTCATTTCTCCAGTTCGTAAAAGAGTAGAGTTTCTCTCCCTCGAACCTCGTCCTGTTAGTTCTGGTTTGAAACCAAAGTACTTCATTCTGGGTATAGACCCTGGAACAACAGCCGCGTATTGTCTTCTAAAACTAAATGGAAAAATCCATACATTGAGAAGTAAGAAAGGACTAACAAGAGCAGATATTATCAGAGAGGTATATGAAAAGGGAATACCTGCAATCATAGCCTCCGATGTACCCCAGACACCACATCTAGTTGAGAAGATAGCTAGCACCGTTAATGCACCAATATTTACACCAAAGAAACCAATTGCTGTTGCAGACAAAAATGAGTTAGCTCGAGAATATGGCAATGAAATGAAGATACATAATGCTCATGAAAGAGATGCATTAACAGCGGCAGTCTATGCATTCAGAAGCCTGCTTCCTAAATTTCAACAGATTGACCAACTGATTCGTGATGAACAGCTATCAGTTGACAGAAACTATCTGAAAGCCTTGGTGATTAAAGGATCCTCGATCAATGAAGCTCTTGCAAAGATAGAGTGTGAGGAATCAGAACCTGTAGAAACTGTTCCAGAGCAACAGCCAGTTGAAGAAGAACCCTTGACTCAGGAAAGGTATGATTCTCTAAAGATAAAAACCGAACATTTGGAGGTTGAGAACAAAGTACTCAGCGAAAAGATTGAGGATTTACAAAGATTCGTAGAGTATCTGAAATTTAGAGAGAGTGAGCTTTCAGAAAGCCTTGAAATCGTTTCCCGAGAGAATCACTGGAAAATAAAACGAGACCGCGAAGTAGAGAAAGCAAAGTCAACCCTGAAAAAAGCACAACGAGAAACAAAATCCCTTAGAAAACAAGTAGACACTCTACGGAAACGACTTGAACGTCTAACGGGGGTCAAACGGTTAGAGATGCGCGGGGATATGCTCGCAGTCAAAGTAATTTCCCATTTCACACGTGAGAGTATTGAAGAGTTTAACAAAAAAGTTGGTTTGAAGAAGGGTGATGTAGTGCTTTTCGAAGACGCTTCTGGTGGCGGTCCACAGACAGCAGGAATCCTGATTGATAGAGAGATACGTGCTGTAGTAGTAGATACACCTCTATCCCATCTTCCCAGAGATGAACTGATTAAAGCACTCATCCCTGTCGTTGATGCAAAAGAGGTAGAGCTGCAAAGAGTGGACGAATTCGCATTCATTAGCCGTAGTAAATTCAATCAACAACTACAATCATTTATCCAGACTGCACGTGAAGAAGCTCGACAAAAGGGCGAAGAACAACTGGTGGAGTTAGTAGAGAGATACCGTCGTGAGATTGAGCGATGAACTAGAGAAACCTCTACAATCTAATGTTACTCAGGAATCTGAATCCATAGAATATTGTTGCCTCTTATCAGAATTTGACCATATTTGGCCTTGGTTTCGTTATCTTCAAGTTCCTCTGCATCTGCAAGTGTGAGATTCATATACATATCACACCTTGTTAGGCGCCCCTGAAAGATCCTCTGATCTTTCAATTTTATTGAAACAATATCGTTGAGTTGTTGTTCTAAGGCTTTTATCGGCATTTTCTCAGGCACTTAGGACACCTCTTGAAGATGGCCTTCTGAGTTCATTATAAAGCCTTTGCTAGATGATGACTGTCCAATCGTAAGAGTCAACTATCAACGGTACACAAGATTTGTCTAGAAACAAAAACTCAGGTTCATGAAAGATGACTCTACACTGCCTAGGACTTGAAGGGACTGCTCATTCATTTGGCGCTGCAGTTGTAACAGACAAAGGCAAGGTTCTTTCAAACAAATGGGACATGTTAAAACCAGCTCAAGGCGGAATCCACCCGCGTGAGGCAAGCCGTCATCACTCTGAACTTGGGCCCGGCATTGTCAAGGATGCCATAAAAGAGGCTGGCATTGACCTGTCGAAAATAGACCTTGTCGCTTTCTCTCAAGGTCCTGGATTAGGTCCATGTCTTAGGACCACTGCTACAATCGCTCGGACTTTATCATTAAAACTGAAGGTCCCACTTGTTGGTGTTAATCATTGTGTTGCTCATATTGAGATTGGGTGTCTAGAGTCCAACTTCAAGGATCCAGTAACAGTATATGTTTCCGGTGGGAATACCCAAATCATTGCATTTGCAGGTGGTCGATTCAGAACATTTGGAGAAACGTTAGATATCGCAATCGGTAACATGTTAGATGTACTTGGTCGCGAGTTAGGAATGGGATTTCCTGGAGGTCCAATCATCGAAAAAGAAGCAAAGAGTGGAACACAATATCATAGTCTTCCTTATTCAGTAAAAGGAATGGATCTGAGTTACTCTGGAATGCTTACAGCAGCAAAAAGACTTCATTCTGAAGGTGTTTCTATCCCGGACATCTGTTATAGTGTACAAGAAACCTCTTTTGGAATGCTAGCGGAGATTGCAGAACGCGCAATAGCGCATACAAAGAAAAGCGAATTACTCCTGACAGGTGGGGTTGCTCGTAATAATCGGCTTAGTGACATTTTATCTGGTGTTGCGAAAAGGCATGATGCAGAATATCATCGAGTTTCCCCATCCTTGGCAGGGGATCAAGGTGCCATGATTGCATGGAATGGAATTCTTCAGTTCAACGCTGGGAACATCATCAAAGTTGAGAACTCTCATGTCTTGCCAAAATGGCGTACAGATGATCAAGACATCTTATGGAGGTAGATGGTGTGAAGCAGCTATTGGCAAAAGGTGCGGAATCACTGATCTACAAGATTGAACAATGGGGGTCTTCCTATGTTCTGAAGTGGCGTCAATCCAAGCCTTATCTCCTGAAAGATATTGACTCACTGCTTAGAAAGTCAAGAACCAGTAGAGAATGTAAAATGCTAACAGTATCACGATCTCTTGGGGTACCTACTCCCGCGGTTTATTCTATTAATCTTGATAAACATATGATTCTGATGGATTACATCTCAGGAAATCAATTCAAACAACTAGCTGAACACATCTCTCAGTCTGAGCTTGTTTCACTAAGTCATAGATTTGGAAGGCTTATAGCTTTACTTCATCAGGGAAATATTGTACATGGGGACCCAACCACTAGTAATGTCATCATTGATGAAAAATCACGAATGTGGATTGTAGACTTCGGATTATCTGAAATGAATGCCACAATCGAGATGAAAGGCGTAGACCTTCATCTCATTCATAGAGCTTTAGAAACCACACACTGGGAATTTCAAGAAATCATGTTAGATGCTACTCTTGAGGGTTATATCGAAGTCCTCAAAAATACAGCAGAACCCATACTGGCAAGAATGAAGGCTATCAGGGAGCGAGGAAGATATCACTGACCATTGAACAGCCTTCTCCACAAGGTAATCTTTATATCCACAGCTTTAAGCCGTGGGTCTGACCCGGTTTCTGAGGGTATCAATGGACCTAGAGGCAATTCCAATGGCAAGAATGCACACAAGACGCAAAGGCCAGTCCGGCAGCAAACGCCCCTCCACATTGAGACTCCCTGAGTGGATGGAAAAGGAGAAGAACGCTCAGTGGGTAGAAGCCAAAGTAATTGAACTTGCTAAAGCTGGAAATACACCCTCTATGGTAGGTAAGATTCTCCGGGACCAGTATGGTATACCCCTTGTTAGAGTGATTACTGGAAAACGGATAATGGATATCCTCCGTGAAAATGACCTACAGAGAAATGTACCTGAAGACCTCAGAAATATGATTGCTAAGGCTGCCACAATCCGACGACATCTTGAGGAAAACAAGAAAGATTTTGTTTCCAAACGGGGTCTTCAATTGGTCGAAAGCAAAATCCACAGACTTTCCAAGTATTATCGCAAGAAGAAGGTGCTTCCTGCAAATTGGAGGTACAGTCCTGACCAGGCTGCTGTGCTTTTGAGATAGTTTTATCATAGACAACTAGCTCGTTCCTGTGAAATGAGTGCAAAAACCCGTGGATCTCCATCTTTTAAATCACTGAAGAAACAGTGTTCTGAGATTAAATTCACAAATAGCGAGCATGTACTTCTTGTGTCGTCTCCTGACACGAGTTCCACCTTAGCAACAGCAATACTCTGTAGAGCGATTATGAAATCTGGTGGGATGTTTCATGTAACATTTGAATCACCAATAATCAGTATAGAACAAGTCAACGAACTTCGTGCAAAGCATGAGTCAGCATCTGTAATTTTCGTAGGTGTTGACACAACAGGAAAGAAAAAACTCCGTAAAGGTAAGAGTTACCCGCTATTTATTGGTGGCATTTCAGAATCCCCCCAGATACGATCGCAAACTCTAGGAACACATAACACAGTTCCTGCAACAGCTTTTGTATTTGCTGAAGAACATCTTACATCAAATGATTATGAACTACAAATTACTGCAGGGGCAACCTTACTTCATACTGAATCTAAGAAGTCGTCCCCCAAAGTAAACAAAGAGATAGTCGAACGCGCTAAGAAAGAGAAACTAATCGAGGAACGAAAAGGTATCAAATTGTTTGGGTTTGGTTTTCTACCCCTTGATGAACTGTTTGTCTACAGCACACGTCCATTTATCCAAGGAATGAGCGGAAACCAACAAGCTTGTGATGCTCTACTAAACGAGGCTGAGATCCCACTACCAAAACTCCGTTCTCCTATGAGTGACTTGAATAATAAGGAAGCACAACATTTCACACAACATCTAACATCTAGACTTCTCGAGAAGATTGGTCCAAATATAATTCCTCACATCCTTGGGACAGATTATATACTGACCCTTGAGTCAGAAACCAATCCTCTTCGATATCTATCTGGGCTGGAAGCAATAGCTGAAACAACTTGGGCTAGACAGGAACAGGGAGCCGCGATGAGTGTCTGGATTGGAGACCGAGGAAGGTCTCTGCGAAATATAATCGACACCTACCTGAGTCATCATAAGGATGTTATCTCAACAATCCTTCGACTTGAAACAAAGCTAAAAGGAGTATCAACTGAAACTAGTACAATCATCGAAATTGCTGGTGTTCAAGGTGAGATTCTGACTGATGTGAGCCGCGTTGCTTTACAAAGTGGATTGGCTAATCAAGAGCGTCCACTATTAGTTGTTGGTGATAAATCAACGATAGTCACTTGGACATCTGAGAGCATTAACACCAACCAAGTTCTCCAAGTCTTGCAACAGAAGAATCTGAATCCTGTACTAACATCCGCAAAATCAATCAAGTTTGAAGGTCTTCCAACAGAATCACGTGAAGATGTACTCGCATCAATAGTCACCAACTCAAAGAAGGCGTGATTGACTTGATTATACGGATTCAACTAGAATTTGAATCGGAAGAAAATGCAGAAACCATACTGTCAGCAATCTCTCCAGACAACTCTCCCCTCCCTGAAGGGCTTGAGATTGATTGTGTCCAGGCTGGTCAGATACTAAATATCACAATAGATTCATCACGCAGTCTAGAAAGCGTGGCTGCTACGCTTGAGGACATTATGAGTGCAATTGATCTGTCATTGAGAACTTCTGACTCTGTTGATTAACCCACTTAACTACAAAAGTTTGTAATTTTTCCTCACGATTTTCCCTTATGTCATCAGCTCATCAAATATTTCTTGAGCTTTCAAATACGACTCATCCGCCATATCTTGTGTAATGAATCCTCTTTGAACAGCTCTTTTCAGTAAGTGCTGGTCTATTATACGTGGCTTCTCGGTCACTGGTGCCTTTACAATATCTATCTCAAGGTCAATATATCTAATTCTCCCAGGACTATTTCCATTACTTGGGTAGACTTCAACACCCGTGTTGATATTGACATATGTCCCTTTGAGACTTCCTTCTCGAGAGTAATAATCTGTTACAAGTTTGAGAGCACCAGGGACCACCTGAGTCATTGCATAATCTCCCTCACTGCTGACAACATCAACGCCGTCGTTTGAGTCCTGCCCCATTTTCAATTTCCGATTTGTGTGTCTGAATTGTCTTCTTATCACAAATCCTTTGGACGTGGTTTCAGCAACTCTTCCTCTAGCAAGTACAATATTCCGACCATCCAGCTTGACATGTTCTATGTTAATTGAATCATCAACTCGCGGCATGTCTTTCGATATCACTTTTTCAAGCTTCGAAGTTACATACCTCCGTTCCTCAGGACGTTCCTCAATTATCATCTCAGCCAAATCTACCAATGATGAATAACCTGCACTTTTGTAAAAATGATGTCGGGCCAGTGTAGGCTTTATCTTTGCACGAGTCTTGTCAAGGGCATCTTTGACCTCTAACGGAAACTCGATGTCAGCATTACTAGTTCCTTCAAACAATAATCCTGTTGAATCTAGTTCATTATACTTATTGAAAACCTGTTGTGCTGTGTCAAGTAGGTCATCTACTTCATTACGTAACTCTTCCTCTGTTAGCTTTTCTGCTGCTGTTCTCCAGAGTATACCCCAGTTCTCTGTGTGTTCTCTGATCTTGCGACCGAGAACCAACAGATTTCTTCGTTCCTCTTGATCCTTGATTTTAGTACTGAGACGTACAACCGGCTCAGGAAGGAGAACAGCTGCCTTTCCTGGAATAGTTATGCTTGACGATAGAACTGGTGCCTTTCTTCCATAATCATGAGCACGAATCTGGACCATGATTTGCTGCCCTCTTTGGAGACCCCTATCAGGAAGTAATCCAGATATTGTTCCTAAATCTATCTTTGTCTGACCAGTTCGTTCATCCTTTCCAAGAACGATTCCTCGATAGACAGAGCTCTTGGCAACTCTTGGAGTCCTAGTGATGACACCTCCCAACCTCCTTCGTAATACATCAGTCAAACGAGTCAAGACTGATTCATATGCAATTGCAACGATTCCTTGGAGGTCGCTTCTATCCCATATATCCACATCTGGGATTTCACTACGATATGGTAGTCCAAACCTTCTAGCCACTTCCGGGGTGGGCTGCACTATATCGTAATGATTCTGCAGCATTATCTGTGTCAACGATTGTGAGTAGATTCCTCTTATCCTTGCTTTTATCATGAGCAACCACTGGCCCGGGACATGGGTATCAGTCCATCACCATACTTGGTTCTGACTGGTCTTTTCAGATCACTATGATGTTCCAAACAGAGCTAGTCACGAATTGGCTCCAGTAAACTGGATACATGCCAAATCTTAGTCCGAGCATGGTTTGGACAGTTCGGGTCTTGGCTTGGCTCATCCAAGATTGATATCGCATTCTGTGCTCTCACTGCTGGAGAGTCTGTTTCAGTTTCAAGAACACCAATTGCTTCATTTGCTGCACGCCTGATGTTCCTGGGAACTGAGGAATCCTCCGATATCTGTTTTAGGAGGTGTTTAGACTGGTCAATGCTCTTCTGTGTTTCGGGGTCCAAAGGACTCACCTCTGAATGGTCTTGACGCACAAACGGAGTGCGAACAACAGAAGTTTTTCATCGAGTTAACCATATCAACGTTTTCATCAGGCCTACCGAGTTTTCGAGTGGTTATTTAATCTCGAAATGGCCATGATAGTAATGCAGATTTTCTTATATTCCAATAACATCCTGATTCTAGATGAGGACAATGACAGACAATGATGAAATCCCAGTAAAGAAAATGGCCGAACTTCTACGCCAAGGAGCTACAATGCTTGCAGATGCTTGTCCTCAATGCGGTTCACCTCTCCTCAAGGTCAAAGATGACATCTATTGTGCAAGATGTGACAGAAGAATAGTGTATGCGAAATCAGATCAAGCTGTAGAAGTTGAAGCTGTGAAAACACTAATTCCAGAACTCAGAGAAACCCTGATCAACAAACTAAAGGCACTCAATGAGGTTATTGACAACGAAACTGACACTGAGGCACTCACCAAACTCGCTAACCTAATGGTACTACTACTACAGGCTCTTCACAGACTTGAGAACATGGGATCGTAGATTGATTCCAATGGCTACTTTTCCTTCTCTTTCTCCTTCTCTGTACCTCTTCGTAGTCTGGCTCTTCTGATTTTGACTTCCTCAGGTCCTTTGAGTACCTTACTCTTTCTGATTTCAGCCTCACGAATCGGGATTATCTTCTTCACATCTTCGTGGACCTCGCTCGCCAGATCTCCAAGGACCACTTTTGTGACAAGCTCATTGAACGTGTGTTTCTTTGCATGAGCACGAATGACCTTTTCAATAGCCTTTCGGACAGCATGTTCTTGACTCGTCTTTGCCCTAGTGGTTGTGAAGACTATGACCGAGATACGCATCAAGTAATCATCCTTTGTGAGGATTGGACCAATCCAGTCAATTCTTGATGTACCTCGTCTGACCAATCCTCTCAGATAGTCTGAGCTCCATTCATGTCCGTAAAAAACAGTCTTGGCCTGTTGCCCGGAAACCTCCATGATTTTGAATCGTAGTTTGACATGAATCCTATCAAAGTCCCCTGTAATGTCGTAGAGAGTGGGCTGAACAGTTCTACCAATCAATTGTTCAGGAGTACCCGCTGGGGTCTTACCTATCTCTTTGTTATCGAAATAGTCAGGTGCAAGAATCTGGTACCAGACTTTCTCTCGCCACTTGTCTCTGGTCCTTGCCGCTGCTTGTCTACTTTTTGAAGACATCTGATAATCACACTCTTACTGGAAGCTCCAGAAATCATGAAGTGCTCCATGGCTTTTGGCCACAGAAACGCGCCGACATCTAATGAGTCTAATAAAAACATTGTGACCTGACCTGATACAACAAGCAAAACTAGATATGATATTCTTGTTCTGTGAGGTTTGAGATGCATCACATGGATGAAGTAACTTGTACAAGATGCGGGTATAATGAAGTCGCTCTCGTAAGAAAAGAGATGTTTGGGAGCGGTAAGTACAGGAAGAAGTGGCGTTGTCCACGTTGTAGTCACACTTGGGAAACAGTAGATGAGTAATGGATGCAAAACGGTTAAAACTGGCCTTTTCTCAACCTTGCTTCATTCTTGCGGAGGTTGCCAAGCCAGGTTAAAGGCGCAGGGTTTAGGTCCCTGTCTCGTAGGAGTTCGCGAGTTCGAATCTCGCCCTCCGCACCATTCACATTCCGAGATTTTTCAAATAGCAACTCCAGAGGTATTGTAATCGATTCTAACCACTTCATTCATTCTTGCTAGACTAAATATCTGCTCTGGAAGCAGAAAAGCATGAAACATTCCGAAAGACTCCCATATCTCCTCAACTGCTTCACTAGGCAGCAACTCGATTACATTATACATATCTTCAGATGTGTTGCATGCAACAATACAGTCGTGTTTGGTATTCAATGATCCAGAATGGATTCTGTCGATGAGATCTTCGCTCAGCTTCTGTTTAACATCTTCTGGGACTGGTACGCGAGTAGTCAACCATAAGGTAAGTCCGGATGTCACTACCAATATAACAATAGAACCAAGAATGATGTACTTCTTGGGACTAATCATTTTTAAAATTCCTCATAATCCCTATAGCAAAAATGAATATTATCCTTTTTCTTAGTTGAATATCTAATAGTATCCCGAATCTCGCCCTCCTCACCACTTTTTCAGTAAACCTCATTATCTGGTTGTTTTTGCATCTCACTGGGATTATCATGAAGTACTTATTCTTGGCAACTGATGATAATAAAATGCAACTGTATCACCTGCTTCTGAATGCGATCAACTTTCATGAGAATGGTCATGAGATAGCAGCTGTTCTAGAGTGTGCCTCTCCAAAGTTGTTGATCGGAATCGCAGATGGTTCAATCAAACTCCCAGTCTTTGACAAGGCAATGGAGCTTGAAATTATCGACCATGCTTGTAAGGCATGCACTGCATCATTCAACGCCACTGAGGCTGCAGAGAAACTCGGAGTCACGCTGAAAGGCGAGCTTAAGGGACATAGTGATCTATTGAAGTTCACAGATACAGGATTCTCGATAATCACATTCTGACTCGCAGACAAAATACGCTATGCTCGTAAGGTCTGTGCATGATTCCTAGCTGCTGTAGCCTCATCATGTTTCCCTTGGGCATTCAATGCCATTCCTAACAAGTCCCAAGCCTCTGGCAGTCGAGGTGCGGCTTCAGTCAGTTTAATGAAAGCCCCCTCTGACTCCGCCGCTCGTCCACTTCTTAGAAGAAGAATTCCCAGAACCATCCATCCCTCAAAGAAGTTGGGATTCAGATCGATACTCTTCAGTGATGCTTCCTGAGCCTCTTCATCCCTTTGCTGACCCATGAGAATCGTGGCCAATCCACTCCATGAGTGGAAATCTTTCGGATTGAGTTCTAGTGCTTTTCGAAAATACGGTTCTGCTTCAGTGAATGTGCTCTTGGTCTTGAGAACAGACCCTACTAGACTCCAGTTTGATGCATCCTTGTCATTCAAATCGAGCGCCTTTCGTGCTGAAACCTCCGCATCAGAAATCTTACCTTGAGCCAGCTGACATCTGCCTAAGGACGACCAATGTGCCGAATCCTCAGGCTCAATTTCAATAAGTTTCTTAAAGACCTCTTCAGCCTCAGCCATTTTTCTCTCATTTAACAACCTTATGCCCTCTAACATCAGGTCATATCGCTCTTCAGAGTTCATCTTGTATCTCACTCCTTTGGCTCTTATGGAAGAAGGAGCCAGCTCTATTTCAATGATTGGACAAGGCTGACGGTAAGATTAAATCCCAAACATCCTGAAGATTCCATAAGCCGGGGTCTCCTAGTGGCTCTGTATTTACATATGTCAATACAACATTGATGGAGGCGGTCTCGAAAACCGCTGTCTTCGGACGCATGAGTTCAAAGATTTTCGCAATTAGTGAAATCGAACAGGTCTCATCCCCGGCGCCACTTTTCATTGAAGTTCGTCGAGAACTTGTGCCATTACCTTCTTTGCTGTATTGGCCAACTTATCCACTGTTTCTTGTGTTTTGGCTCCAACATACACTCTGGCTTTTGGTTCGGTCCCTGATACCCTGACAAGTACGTAGGAACCATCTTTGTTCTCTATTCGAATCCCGTCTACTTCTAGTATCTGCTCAATACCACTGATCTCAGGTACAAGCAACTCTTTCACCTTTGGTATGAATTGTTGCTTGATCTTGTCTGGGCATGACACAAAGTCCCGCAGCATCGGATATTTGGGAATCGTTTTCATCAATTTCATACAACTCCCATCACCAAGCTCATCAACCAGCTGGCCAAAGCGACCCGCGCCTGTAATGCCATCCATCCACCAACCCAACTCTGTGAATATTGGTTTCCATGGTTCCGATGCCAGAATCACATCCTTCCCTTTCTCTCCTGCTAGATACTCTTGAAGAGACCCTAGTGGCATTCTAACAACAGTCCCCCCTGCTTTGTTGACAATCTCATCAATCACACTGGAGGTGTCAATGGATGTAAGAACTATCCCTCCTCCTTTTTTCTCGACCTCATCCCTTGCAAATACTGCAATGACACGGTTCTGATCGATGAATTCTCCAGCTTCATCAATCACAGCCAGTCTGTCACCGTCACCATCGTGACACATTGTCACAGCGAAATCAGATTCTGCAGCCATCTTCATGGCATCGCCCAAGTTTCTTGGTGATGGTTCAGCAGGTCTGCCTGGAAAATGACCATCCTGATGAGAGTTCATTGTAGTGACAGAGAATCCAAGGTCTCCAAGGAGTTCAGGTGTGTAGTTTGTGGCTGCACCGTTTGCCAAATCTACTAGGACTTTTGTGCCTTTACTGTGACCACCCCTGCTCAACAGGAATTTCTTCACTCTAGCCAAATACTCGGATTTGATGTTCTTCTTGGATAACTGCCCAATCGAGTCCCAAGGAGCCACCTTGAACACTTTGTTGAAAACAGCGTTCTCCAAGAATTCCTCCTCAGATCTAATGAACTCACGTCCGCCCATGAAGAACTTGAACCCATTGTCGGCTGATGGGTTATGACTGGCTGTTATGATGACAGTGGCTGAAATCCCCTCGATGCTACTATAAGAAGCAACAGTGGGCATTGGTGTAATTCCGAAGTCTATCACATCTGTACCAGTGGAGATTACGCCCGAAATAAGAGCACTACTCAACATCTCCCTCGATGTTCGAGCATCTGTACCTACTCCGACAACACCTTTCCCATCAAGGAATGAACCGAATGCCTTCCCAAGTCCCAGCGCCAGGTCAGGAGTCGTTTTTTCAATAATCGACCCTCTGATACCAGACGTACCAAACAGTTTCTGTGTCAATTTTCATACCTCTAATTGTGTGGCAGGGCCAAGTCAACAATGTCTTTTGCAGCTTCTCCCATTCTCAACAAACTATCTACAACCAAGACTTGAGTCTGAGGTTGTCCATTTGGAGATGCCACAACATGCTGTCTAAGCTTTCCTGTTTCGGAAATAAGTTCCCTCTCAGTTTCTATAACAGACTGCACCTTCTTCGGATTGAACTTGAAGAGGTTATTGAAAGCATCAGTGAACATTTCGTTCACCTTTTCTACAATTGATTTCATCTTTTTCTTCAAGGAAGCATCAATAGGCTCCTCAACTCTACGTGCAATATCTACTGCTAAATCTGCAATTCGTTCTATGTATTGAGCGGCTAACCGGAAATCAAGTGCCTCTACTGGTGTTATGTTCATCATCTCACTCATTCTGGGATACTGGATGGCAGAACGCAATTCTCGTACAATCAAAAAGAATAGACGGTCCACTTCTTCATCTCGTTGTATCACCTCATCCGCCATTTTCTTATTTCCCTCAAAGTACGCCTTCAGCGAATCGTTGATCATTCTTGATGTGATAAGATGCATTCTACGCATCGCGGTATTCACAGGTAAAGTTGCAGGATCAACAAGACATCGAACTACTATTTGATGATCATCTTCCTCTGTGACCTCAAGAGCTACAAATCGTTTGATTATTCGTTTCAGGTCTTCTCTCTGACTACTAGTAATTGGCTCCTCACTTACGATACGAATTTCATCATATCCAAGCAGGTATCTACTTGTAATCTCCCATCGTAGGTTTTGTTCCATCTGTGCTGTAGTTGTTTTTCTTTCACCAGCCTTGGGAAGACGTGGGTCAACAATCAGGCATCCGTCCTCTCGCTCTGCAACAACCACCGGATCTCCTTTACTCAGATTTTGTCTAACCACCCAATCCTTTGGCAGTATAATTAGAAAGGAACTGCCATTTTTTCCACCTGTCTGTTGAAGTTTCCTGATGTTGACCATTTTCATCTCACCGTCAAAAATTGGCGCCAATTGGATTCTATGTACGCGGCTTATTACATTTCCCGCAGTTCAATTATTCGTAAGGATGTCATTACTGATGGATGATGTTTAAAACGAAGAAACATTATCATCATATTCGGTGGCATCTTGACATCATCAGTTAGACGCAATGTTCTCAAGTTATTGATTGAGTCTGGATTCCAGGTGGCACCAGAGGCACTAGAATACATCCTTCTACTCGATACTCCTCTTGAAACAGTTAGGTCAGTTCTCATCACAGATAAGGCTGGAACTCACCCTCCTGTCTTGTCGCTTCCCTATGTTGAGTCACTGATTGAAGGAAAAAGTCCTGTTATCGAATCTGCAAATGTTATGGTGAACGAATCTGGAACAGATACCCCTGAATCCCAACAATCACCAACTGTTGCTGACGAAGAAACTGGTTGGGAATATCGCATTGAGAAGACTCCTATGCCTGAACAGATGGGTTCCGAAGGATCTGTTGAAGATTTCTTGGCGCTCTTTAGAGACCGGTACAATCGAATCAAGCGAATATACATGAGTAGAATTGATACACAGAATGCAGTATCTCCCCAAGTTGCCAAGCTGAGGAAAGACTCTGCAAAGCAGAGGAAGGCGATGACACGAGAGGGTGTACGTACTGCAAGACGTTCAACTCAGATCATCCTTGGCATTGTGAAGAATAGGAGTATATCTCAGTCACGTAATGTAATAATCGAACTGGAGGATGAAGAAGAATCGATTATCTGTATTGTTCCTGCAACCAGAGAAGGTCTCAAGGGTCAACAACTGTCTGAAAAGGCAAACTCACTGCTCCTTGATGAAATCACTTGTATTTCAGGTTTTGTTGATGAAGATGCTAGGATGATTGCCGACGATGTTATTTTTCCAGATATCCCCACAGCTCGGGATGTAGGTCGGGCTAGGCGAGATGTCTATGCGGCATTCATATCAGACATTCATTGTGGAAGCAAAGAATTCCTAGAAGATGAGTTTGACAAATTCATAGGTTGGATGAACGGACGTGATGTTGATGAAGAGGACAAATCTCTCGTGAAACAAATACGATATTTGTTCGTGGCTGGTGACATGGTTGATGGAATCAGTGTATATCCCACACAGAGAGAAGACCTACAGATCGAAAGCATATACGATCAATACGAACATTTCGCAAGCAAGCTAAAGAAACTACCACAGCAAATCAAAATATTCTGTATTCCAGGCAACCATGATGCTAACAGACAGGCCCTCCCTAAACCTCCAATTGCTGAAGAATTTGCAAAACCATTGTATGATTTTGGAAACCGTATTACGATGCTGGGTGATCCAAGTCAAGTTATTGTCGAGGGTGTTAATGTTCTAATAACACACGGTGATAGTATGGATGACTTGGTGACGAGTATTCCTGGAGCTTCCTACACTGCACCAGCAACACCAATGAAAGAACTTCTCAAGAAGCGACATCTTGCGCCTATATACGGGGGGAAAACTGAGCTTGCTCCACTTCATAGAGACTGGATGGTAATTGACACTCCTCCGGATATAGTCCACTTTGGTCACTGCCACCATAACGCTGTTGACAATTATCGTGGTGTCCAGATCATTAATTCTGGAACATTCCAATCCCAAACTGAATTTATGCGGAAACAAGGAGTAGTACCGACTCCCGGTATTGTCACACTCTTAAACCTCAGAACAGGTGCACCCGAAGTGAGATTCTTTTATGATATGTCAAAGGTTCAATAGTTCGGATACTCCGTTTCCTTAATCAAGTATCTCTTGAGCGACCTTACTCAGACGAGTGTCATCATCAAGAATGGCACCAATCTGTTTCTTGCTTACAGCCAGCTTAATCTTCTTCGTTCTTCCATAGCGACCCTTTGAGATGACTGTTGTGTTGATTAGACCTAGCATATCAAGCTCCGAGATAAGGTCGGAAACTCGTCTCTGAGTTAGTATGTCTAGTGATAGAGATTTAGCTATTTCAGAATAAATGTTGTAACACTCACCTGTGAAAATGTCTCGTTGTCCTTTACTAGCTAAAACATACACAGCAAACAAGACAGCCTTTGACTGCATTGGAAGGGTTTTCACAGTTTCAGTAATGGTGTCACGTTCGATGACTTTCTGTGCTTCACGAACATGTCCCTGGGTGACTGCTTCATCACCTCTTCTCTCAGCAAGTTCTCCTGCAGTTCTAAGCAAATCAAGTGCTCTTCGAGCATCTCCATGTTCCTGAGCGGCTAAAGCTCCTACAAGATTGATTACACCTTCATCACCAATAGCTGTCTTGTTAAAGGCGAGTTCTACTCTCTGCTTCAAGATGCCCTTCAACTCTACAGCATTGTAGGGTGAAAAAATCACTTCTTCTTCCCCAAGTGTGGACAAGACTCTTGGATCCAGCATCTCCTTGAATTTCAAGTCGTTGCTAATCCCTATAATCGAAATTCTACTGTTTTCCAACTCTCCATTCATACGAGTCAGTCCATAGAGAATATCGTTACCTTGTCCTGCGTCACGTTTCAGTAAACTATCAACTTCATCAAGTACAACTGTTAGAATATTCGAACTGGCATCAAGTTTACTCTTCAAGACATCTCGAATCTCATCTGTGGGAAGTCCTGTGAAGGGGACCTCTGATCCATCTGGCATTGTTGCATCAATCTGGTCACACAGACGCTTCAAAACTCTGTAATTTGTTCCAACAATCCTACAATTCACAAAAGCCGTTAATGGGGGGTTTATTCCACTCTCTTTGGCTTTCTTCACCAACATATCAAGTACATATCGAGCAACTACAGTCTTCCCAGTACCGGTCTTTCCATAGCATAGAATATTTGAAGGTGGAGCACCTCTGAGCGCTGGTCCCAAAATTGACCCAATTCTACTCATCTGGTCATCCCTATAGGGTAAACTTTCAGGTACGTAAGTAGGCCTAAGAGCAGTTCTATCTCTAAAGATTGCTTGGCCTTGCAGGAACTTGTCAAACAGTTTATCGAGCGGTTTCTCCATCTTGTCATCTACTCCTCTTCTAATATGAATAACATAACCGGGAAATAAACACTTCCATAAGAACTTGAGGCAAGTTCCACTGGACTTCGATTGGAACCTATGGAGCATATGGAACTGATAAGAGTAGGTATTACTCAGGGCTGTTACACAGACAAATAACATGATTCATCAGTGAAAACCATAGCTGACTATTCAAACTAAGAACGAAACCGGTGAGACTCTTGCGTCTACGAGATCTTGAAATTGCACTTCAATCAATGCAACGACTCCAAGAGTACAATATTTCTTTAGAGCAGTACCCAACTCCTGCTCCAATTGCAGCAGCAGTTCTCTACGCAGCGCAAATGGAACACAAGGATATTACTGGTAAGACAGTGTTTGATTTAGGATGCGGTGATGGAATCTTTACTATCGGGGCTGCATTATTAGGCGCAAAGCGTGTAATTGGAATTGATGTGCAAAGCAAAGCCTTAAAGGCGTCTCAGAAGAACTCACGACTACTCGGGACAGAAGATATAGTAGACTGGGTTCTGGGGGATGTATCCTCCTTACAGTTAAGTTGTCCGATAGATACCGTGGTGAGTAACCCCCCGTTCGGGGTGAAGAACCGGGGTGCAGACCTGAGATTCCTAAAAACAGCCATTTCGGTTGCTGACGTGACATACAGTATGCACCTTGCTGGTGACAAAAATAGAATCTTCCTGAGCAAAGAGATAGAGAAACTAGGTGCCACAGTGACACAGATTGAAACATTTCAGTTTCCAATTGGTCGACTGTTCAAATATCACAAAAAACCAAAACACTTGGTGGATGTAGATCTGTATCGTATATGTGTCAAAGAGCGTGAATAGAATGGCAAATGTGAAGAGCGGTGATATTGTAGTACCTGGAGATCAGCTATGCGTTATTGAAGAGTTGATGCCAAGTCTTGGTACATATGAGAAGGATGGTATTGTTTATGCCGCAGCACCTGGGCAGGTTGATATGGACCTAAAAGAACGTAGTATCAGAGTACTCAGTCCTGATGGTGGAATGAAACTAGCCCTCCCAGTAAAAGGTGATATACTAATGGGAAAGGCCACCATTGTCTTCGACCAGCGTGCTGAAATCAGGATTGCGAGAATCAATGATGAGGATTATCTCAGCGGTCTCGTTGGTGAGCTACACATTAGTAATGTTACTCGAAGATATGTGAAGAGCATGCTGGATGTGTTAAGACAAAATGATATTGTTCGTGTGGCTTCTCTCAACACACATCAGATTCCTGTAGAACTTACTATGGTAGGTCCAGAGCTTGGAGTTGTGTATAGTGAGTGCATAAGGTGTGGTAATCCTCTCACACTAACAACACACAACAACATGTTTTGCCTTCGATGTGAGAATCGAGAAACCCGTGAGGTAGCTAATGACTATGGAATTAGATTTGGTCTTGAGGCAAGACCTGACTTGGCACCCCGAAGACGGTCTTATGATCGTAGACAATATGGTCGCGACGATCGTCGAGGTCGTAGTGGTAGACGTTACGATGATCGACGTAGAGGCGGTGACAGACGCAGCAGAAGGGGCGACAGTCGCCGTAGAGATGATAGGAGGCGCTAAATCTGAAGCCAAGAACTATTGAACACACAAAATTCGAACTAAAATTTGAGATAGTTGGAGAAGGACATTCATTCCCAAACCTGTTACGGAAGACACTTTTGGAAGAACCAGCAGTAGAATTTGCTGGGTATAATATAGAACATCCACTTCTAGCCAGTCCAATCGTGACTCTGAAGACAAAGAGACGTCAGACTAATGTTGTTTTGAGAGAAGCCCTTGAGAGAATGCTTGCTAGAACTGAAGAGTTCCGTAAAAAGTTCATACAAGCAGTATCAGACCATAGTGTAGACTAAACCGAAGCTAGAGGCGACGCTTCACATGTGGAATACCTTTGTCCAGCATGAATCAGCTGAAGAGATTATGAATGACAAGGGACTTGCAAAAGTAGGTGATGGAATAGTAAATCTCTGTTATTCTTTGGCAAAATCTAGTGTCCTCGGTTATGCGACTGGTGAAAAGGTTCGTGATAGTGTACTTGCCCGTGCAATCCGCGCAACTCAGGTCTACAAACACATATCACATAGAACAGATGCAGGAAAAGCCGCAGATGCATATGAGGCAATCATTGCATACCTGTGGATGAAGGAAAAGATCACAATCCAAAACATGGTCGACGTTCTTGTTCAAACACTCAAAATAGATTCTATGACCAGCAGAAAGAAAGAAGGTGAAATAGCAGCACAGTCTTTCCAGCGCTTTCTAGAACAACAGATTGACCTATTACCTTAATTGGGAATGTCCGATGTCGTAATGCTTAATTGAAATCTACATCCTGCAGCGAAGAAGTGAATCTCTCATGGAATTCTGTGATAAGTGCGGTGCAATGATGGCGGCTGCCAAGGAGGATGATGGTACTAGAGTTTTGAAATGTAGGAGTTGTGGATATACAAAGAAACTGAAGGGTCAACTAACTGTTTCTCAAACCATCGAGAAGACACCTCGTGATAAGATAATTGTTGTAGAAGACGACTCAATTCCTATGCCTGTGACAAAGGCATCTTGTCCAAAATGTGGCAACACTGAAGCCTATTACTGGACAGTCCAAACAAGACGAGGCGATGAAGGCGCAACAGAATTCTATAGATGTACGAAATGTAAACATACATGGCGTAATTATGGCGGTTAGTTGAACTGACAAACTTATAGCCTTCAAGCTGTTGCACACTAAGTGACCCATTGTTCGAGTCTTTCAACCGAGGTAATGGTGAAATCAAATTGACCGAAGAGAAGAAGTTTACCCCTAGAAAACCATCAAAACTCACCACTATACGAAACCTATCTGCAGACACAAGTGGACCAGTAAGAATAATGGGAATAGTCGTCGATTCCAGCCCTGGACTTGTTGTTGTTCAAGACATATACGATGATGATATTAAAAAAGCAGGAAAAATCCAAGTTAGTATTGAAGGGTCTCTGGAGTTACAAAAAAGATACCTGTTTATCGGAGAGATAACTGAGCGGACTACTGATGGTGAAAAGGAACTTCGCTTGAATGCATTGATCGCTCACGATATTGATTCCTTAGACATTGCGCTCTACAAAGAGGTCCTAAATCTGGAAGAGAAAGTAACTAAGACAATGAGTGGTTGATGGGCGACCACATTCTACCTATAAAGGGGAGAATAAATCCATCGAGAAGTACACTTAAAATGTGTAATCTATTTTGAGAATCCTGTCCAAAGATAATGCGCGGCACTGAACGCCCTGATGATTTTCATCATCTGGGTCTACCATCTTCAGTCCGCACATCAAATACATGGTTGGAGATAATGTCATGTTTCACGCTACCCTCGATAGCACCAAGACATGGAAACAAATTATAGACGCTCTGGCAACATTGCTCACAGAGGCGCATTTCCGTGTGTCCGATTCTGGAATATCACTCCGTCAGCTTGACTCATCAAAGGCTGCAATGGTTGATCTAATCCTTCCTTCTGGCATTTTTCAGGAGTATTCATGCAAGGGAGAACATGACATCTGCTTGGGTATTGATGAGCTTGTAAAAGTAAGCAAACGAATGACGGGAGATGACCATCTCGAGTTCAATCTTGATACCGATGAGAAACGTTTCGAAATTCGGATGATTGGACAAGCAAATAGGGTGTTCAAACTCCAACTCCTGACCCCACCAGATGAGCAGACAAAGAAACCAGGAATTCAATTCGATGTAAAGGCGGAACTAATGGCTGATACTTTCAAACAGGCAATCAAGGATATTGGAGTTGTATCCAGTCATGTGAAAATCAGTGCTGAACCAGAAGAGCTTACCTTCACCGGAGAGGGTGATACTGGCGAAGCCAACGTTCTATTGACAACCAAGGGCGATGCGCCTGCACTCTTCCAGTTAAAAGTTTCAGGTAAGTCGATGGCGATGTATGCTCTCAATTATCTCACAGAGATAGCCAAAGCAATAGCAAGTGATAGTCTGATGCTTCAGTTCACGTCAAACAAGCCAATGATGCTAGAATTCCCAATAGCAGAAGCTGGAAGTATCAGTTTCGTTCTTGCACCACGTGTCGAACGCAGGTAGAAGAACCAGAGGTCCCGAACACATCGGTACCAGTTGAAGGAGTCTTAGTGCATGTCGAATAAGAATCAGAGTTTCACTAGTACAGTCCTGAAACTGAGATTTATGTTCCATGAATACTATAAATCAAATCCTGATACTATTGATGTTCCAGAAAAGATACATACACGTGAATTTGGAATTCAGAGTTGGGAATATTACTGGTTTTGCCCAAAGAGAAAGAATACCGGATGCGGAGAATCAGGGACATCTTTCTCGCAGGTCACTGAGTGTCCTAAGTGCGGTTCGGCTGATGTCCAGACAACAACATGGAAACGACATGTTGGTTATATGAATCGTGACGAACTTGTGAAAGGCTTAGTTACTATAGCTCCCCACAGTGTCTATCATTCAGCCGCATTTTATAAAATCCCTGTTGCGCGTCATATGGATGAAAAAGAATGGTTTGGTGCTGAGCTCGTCTTTGATATTGATGCTGATCATCTTGACTTGCCCTGTGCTAAGGACCATGATGCATGGCGATGCAATACCGATGACTGCCATAAAACAGGAACCGGAATCCCTCCCGAAAGATGCCCTAACTGCGATGGCACAAGCTTCAGTACAAGGAAGTGGGTCTGTGAGAAATGTCTTGAAGAAGCTAAGAAACACACTGTGAAGCTCTATGATGATTTCATCATAGATGATTTTGGATTTGACCCTGAATCCATCCAGCTCAATTATAGTGGTCATAGAGGGTATCATGTTCGTGTTCGAGATCCACGAGTCTATTTGCTCGATTCCAGTGCCCGGATTCAAATTGTCCATTATATCATGGGTCTCGGTCTTAACACTGAGAAAGTCATTGTTTCTCAAGACAGAGTGAATAGAGTACCAGATCGTTCCTTTCCAGGTTGGGCGGGAAAGATTGCCGATGCGATGATAGAGTTCATCAGAAACATCGATTCCTATGATGGTGATGAACGGTGGGCTAAAATACTCAGAAACAAAGAGCGCAAAGATGCAAGGATTGCCGCCATAGATGGTCTTCGGAGAAACCCTCCAATATTAAGTAAGGATGCAAAGGATATTGGTCCGAAATCGTGGCAAGAGATTGCAGAAAAAGCAGCAGAACTCTACGGCGGCGAAATAGACCGTCCGGTCACTCATGATATTCACAGAGTAATTCGACTAATTGGGAGTCTGAATGGAAAGACTGGATTCTTGGTCAACCAGTTGACTAGGGACGAGCTCGATGTCTTTAATCCCTTTCAAGATAGTACAGTTTTTAATGAAGGTACAATCAAGGTCAAATTCACCCATAAATCTCCAGGAGTTCCTCGTTTCAGAATTCGTGATGAAACCTATGGGCCTTATCAGGGAGAATCTGTAGAACTCCCTACAGCTGCTGCAGTATTTGCGCTATGCAAAGGAGTTGCTATCATTGAGTGACCTTGGATATGATGATATCAAGTCTGTCTGGGAAAACGAACTAGAGAATGAAGGCCTTCAAGACTTAGGTGATCTCAAACTAAGCAAGATGGTGTCTTATCTTTCCAGTGTCCGTTTGGCACTTGCTTCCACAGATGCAGACAAGCAAATCCAGGCTGAATTATTAACACAAGAAGCACTCAATCTTGAGTTTATGGTTGAAGACTTGCTTAATCTTCGAAAGCAGAAGATTTTGAAAGCTGCTTTGGCGGGACATCGACCAAGAGGTGGCATGACATTAGCTGAAGAGGAATTATACAACAGGGTTCAACGTGCTCTTGATGGACACACAGAATTCGTAAATGACTCCCTTGCTGGTGCTAAACCAAAAAAGAAGAAGAAGAGAAAGAAGACTGACAAAGCTGGGAAGGAAACTAAGACACAACCTGAATCTGAAGCAATCGAGTATGTCACGGTGAGATTTCTACGTGCAATCGATGATGCCTTTTTAGGTCTTGATGAAAAAACCTATGGCCCTTTTAAGAAAGAGGACGTTGCCATGATTCCTACAGCCAATGCAAGAACTTGGCTTCGTGATGGCACTGTGGCTCGTATCGTTGCGGAGGAGGATTTCTCAGATGAAGGATGAGAGAATATCTCTAGAAATAACATCAATTCTTGCTCTCATCGATGAATCACGTGAGAAAATCATTTCTGAACATGACAGATTCCAAGTTGCACTTACTAACAGTCTGCGTTTACTAGGTGATAGCAGCCAGACTCTTTCAAAGATGAAGGGAGATACTGAAGACCTTAAGGCTTACCTGATCAGGTCAAGCATAACTCAACGTCAGACTTCAATAGACTTGCTTGAACAACTAAGGACCAAAATAGAGAAACTGGATGGTTTGATCCAATCTCTATGATATAGAAAGTCCTAAGAGCCCTTTGAGCATGACTAAAACCATGGCATCACAACGAAAATTACTCTTCATTTTTGCTGGCTTGGTATGCATTGTCCTTGCTATTATCGGTGGAATAATGTATCCTCCAACATCCTGGGGAATCATCACTCCCGTTGCGTATGTTTTGTTAGTCAGTTCCTGTTCGATAGCACTTCTTCGTCTGATATATGCAAAAGGGCTTCCAAAGTAGTGAATCCGATTATTCGTCGTCTCTGCAAACTTTTAATATAGGTCTCGGAATCGCTGACCCAACTGGCTATTCGCCTACACATACGTGTGGTGCACACCCATGGCTGAAACAGAAGAATCGGCTGGGCCTCCAGCTACATTGATTGACCCTATTGAAATGTCAAAACTTGACCACAAGTTTCGTGAAGAGATTCATAGCATGCCAAATGGTGAGGAACTCTCAGCTTGCTTTGCTTGCTCAACTTGTACAGCTGCATGTCCAATTGCCAATGCCTGGAAGTACAAACCACATCAGCTGATTCGGATGATACTTCTAGGAATGCGTGATGAGGTCCTATCATCTGATGAGATTTGGCTCTGTTTGACATGTTTTCAATGTCAGGAACGTTGTCCTCAGCAAGTTCGAGTCACTGATATTATCTTTGACTGTAAAAACTTGGCTGCTGAAGAGGGCAAAGTCCCACCAAACATCGTAGGTCTTGGTAAAGAACTACTTGAGAAAGGTCAGCTCTATACAGTGACAGCTGACTGGGAACGAGAAGACATGGGTCTCGAGCCCGAAGTACCCGGTTTAGGTGTTGATGCTGTAAAGAACACTCTGAAAGAAACAAGAACCGGAAAACTAGTGGATGGTGGTGAATAGGATGCCAGTTTACAATTTATACATGGGATGTAGTGTACCTGCAAACTATCCAAATTATGAAGCTGCCATGATTAAGGTTGCAGAAGCCTTTGATATCCAGCTGGAATATATGGAAGGCGTTGGATGTTGTGGAAGTCCCAATCTTCGTGCCATTGACTATCTGGGATGGCTTATCGTAAATGCGAGGACCTTAGCCATTGCTGAGAAAAACGGACATGATATTGTCACCCCTTGTAACGGGTGTTTTGGATCACTAAAAGATGTACATCATTTTCTCAAGCATAATGCTGAGTATAGAAAGAGGGTCAATACACACCTGAAGAAGGAAAATCTGGAATTCAAAGGGTCCATTACACCACGTCACTTTGTGGAAGCTCTGTATACCGATATTGGTATTGAAGAGATCAAGAAGAAAATCACAAAACCATTAGATGGAGTGGGAATCGCTATTCACTACGGTTGTCACCTTCTCCGTCCTTTAGATGTTACAGAGTTCAAACCAGAAATTCTGGATGAATTGATAGAAGTCACCGGTGCCTCAGTAGTTCAGTATCCACTTTGGAAACAATGTTGCGGTGCCACAGTCTTACCTGTGGATGAAAACTTGGCGATTCGATTAGCAAGAGACAAATTGAAGTCAATGAAAGAGTCTGGTGCCGTTTTTGTGACAGTGGTCTGTCCCGCATGTGGAAATCAACTGGATCTCCAACAACTCGATTTGAAAGAATCATATGGGGAAGAATACAACTTACCTGTCCTTCTCTATCCACAGATACTCGGTTTGGCATTGGGAATGGATGAAGAAGAAATTGGACTCAGCATGAACAGAGTCCCTGCTGATCCTATTCTGGATCATCTGACCGGGTGAGGTGAATTAACATGTCTAATCCGGTCCTCATCATTGGAGCCGGCGTTGCAGGTATGACAGCCGCTGTCGAACTTGCAGACTCGGGGATTGATACAATCCTCGTTGAACGCATGAGAAGTGTTGGAGGTAACGCCCTCGTTCTCTACAAGGCATTTCCGACTGATGACTGTTTCTACTGTTTCGAAGGGAACCGCTGGCGTCCGGGAATCCGTAAATGTTTCTATAGGAGCGCTCTTACAGACCAACCCAACATCGCATTGAAAATGAATAGTGAAGTAGATGAAATCTCTGGTAGCCCTGGTCAATTCACTGTAAAACTCAATGTAGGTCCTGTGTATGTCCATCCGAAGAAATGTACACTGTGTGGACTTTGTATGGAAAAGTCAGAGGCCTTCTTTCTATTATCACCACAGTGCCAACCACAGGCAGTAATGTATGACCCAACGAAAGCTGATGATGGTGCAAAGCAGGCTGAAGAGGAATGTCCAACAAAGGCAATCAATCTTAGTGCTCAACCAACGGAAGAAACAGTTCAAGTGTCAGACATTGTAATTGCCACTGGTTATCATGAGTTGCAACCGGTCAATGTGGATGAATACTATTATGGAAAACATCCTAATATCATCACCCAATTAGAACTAGCCAAGATTATTGATCCGAATGGAGATTCAAGTGGGGTTCTGTTAAGACCTTCTGATGGAAAACCCGCAAAACGAGTAATGATGGTACAATGTGTTGGAAGTAGGGATGAGAACTACTATCCCTATTGTTCTAAGATATGTTGTATCTTTGCCCTCAAACACGCTAACATCCTTGCACAGGAACGGGATGATGTTCATGTCAGTGTTGTATACATGGATATTCGTACATATGACAGGTATGAACGATACTATCGCGAATCTCGAAATTCAGGAGTAGACTTCATCCGAGGGAGGGTTTCCCGAGTTGAACCCCAGAAAGATGGTAGTTTAGACATAACAGTCTATGACTCTCTCCTGAACAAGTATCTCAAGTTCTCAGTGGACATCTTTGTCCTCTCGTCAGCACTAGAGCCAACACAGGATTCTGACAAACTCATTGAAACACTCGGAATGAAGTCTGCAAGTGGATTTGTTGGAATGGCGGATCCATCTTCAGAGAACGAAGTCGTGGTTGGAAACCATGTCTATGCTTGTGGTGCAGCCCTGGGTCCAGCAGAGGTTCCTGAAAGTGTGACACAAGCTCGTGCGGTGGTGTCTAAGATTCTTCAAAGTAGGAAGTGAAACTGACAGATGGATGAAAAGAAATCAGCAGTGCTCATCTGCACCTGTGGAAAACAGCTGCAGTTGAAATACGATTTCCTACAGAGTGAGGTCAGTAAGATGGACCGAGCTGCTTCAGTCAGCATTAATGACCTTGTTTGTCAGGATGAAGGACTATCTAAGATTGAAGATCTTCTCAAGAATAATGATGGACATCTTGTTATTGCTGCGTGTTCTAGTCAGAAGATACAACCGCGGATTGATCAATATCTTAAGTCAAAGGGCATTGATAGTTCTCAGATTCAATATGTGAATATCCGAGAGCATTCCGCATGGGTACACAAAGATGTTGATGAGGCAAGTAAGAAATCGTTAGACATGATTCGCGGTACACTTGCAAGATCTTCCACATCGGGAAAACGTACTCTTGAGCGAAAGGAGATTCCTACTCATGTCACTGTGATTGGAGGAGGCATCGCTGGTGTTGAGTCCGCACTCAGCCTGTCGAATTTAGGTTATGATGTTATACTGATAGAACTCACTGATGAACTCGGAGGTCATGTCAAGAGTCTTCCCGTTGTTGCCCCCACAGGAAAGTCTGGCAAGGAGATTCTTAGTGGCAGATTGGAAGCATTACAGAAGGATGACAGGATAACGACAATGACTGACACCCATGTCAAATATGTCACTGGAGAAATGGGCAATTTCATAGTTCATTATACAACAAATGATGATGAAGAAGAAAAGACACTAAACACGTCTGCCATAGTAATTGCAACCGGGTTTAAAGAGTTCAAACCCAAATCCATGGATGAGTACCGTTACGGGCAGAACCCTGATGTTGTCACTCAGTTTGAATTATCATGTATGTTATCAGAGGGCAAACTGAGCCGCCCGTCAAATGACGGACCAGTCAAAGATGTCGTCATGGTACAATGTGTCGGTAGCAGGTCTGAGGACTACAAGAAAGACTGTAGCAAACTATGTTGCACATTTGCTATAGATAACTCACTAGAAATCCTTGAGAGAAATCCAGACGCCAATGTTAGAATTGTCTACATGGACATCCGTGTACCATTTGAGAATGAAATGATATACAAAGATTCCCGTGAAAAAGGCGTGGACTACATTCGTGGTCGAGTCAGTATGACGTGGGAGCAAGATGATACCACGTTCGTTCGTATCTATGACTCTCTGCTTGACAAGTATCTAGAAACACCTGTTGATCTGTTAGTACTCTCTTCAGCAATACTACCTCCAGATGGAACTTCTGAACTATCAGAAACCTTAGGCTATGCACTCGAAGAAGATGGACACATAAAGGAACTCTATGGTAAACTGAGGAGGAATGAAACCAGAAGACGTGGTGTTGTTGCAGTAGGAGGAGTAACTCGTCCACAATTCGTGTTTGAAGCTGTAACAGACGCCCAAGCTGGTGCACTGATCATTCATAATGAGCTACAGGGCGGAACAATTGAGTCTGTTGCACGTGGTGCTGTTCTTAATGTAGATGACTGTGTAGGATGTAGTCTTTGTGCACAACAGTGTCCACGTGGCGTTCCTCTCATGATCGAACAAACAGAAGCAGAGGAAACTGATGAAAATCAGAAGCTTCTCTTTAAGGCTGCAATTGACACACTAAACTGTCATGCTTGTGGAGTATGTCAGAGTTTATGTCCCTCAGGTGCAACCCAGCTCAACTTCTTGTCCAATGATCAACTCTGGTCTGAGATAGAAGCTATACTGGAAAACGCAGGCCCAGAGGAGCCAATTACACTGTGTTTCTATTGTGAAGAATGTTCAGTATCAACAATAGACATTGTGGGCACTAGAAAAATGGAATATCCTGCTAGTACGCGTCTGATTCCAGTTCCCTGTGCTGGTCGCGTGAGTATCATTGATATTCTGAAAGCGTTTGAGAATGGTGCTAGTACCGTGATGATTGCGGCCTGCGAGAAAGACAGATGCCACATTGGTGGAACTGGTAATGAAATTGCTCAAGTCCAAGTAGATGTCGCTCGTGATATTCTGAATGCTATTGGATGGAAAGGTGAGCGAGTTGATATGTTCAGAATGTTCAGTGCTGAGCCTGAACGTTTTACCAATGCGATAAACGAGATGGTGAAACGTGCTGAAAAACTCGGACCCACACCAGTCCATGAAGGAACTGCAGGGAAATGGATGGAGGTGTCTGAATGAGCCAGCAAAACCCAGAGAAAGCAATAGCACCAAAGAGACAACGTATGTTAGATATGGTCTTGGCTCTCGGTGGACTCAAGGAAGAATCAGTAATTCCACCCGGCAAGGTGAAGGAGGAGCTTGAGCACCTTAAGAACGAACTTGCTCCATTGACAGATGCTATCCTTGCATTTCCTGACTCTTATTTTATGAACTTCCTTACTGTTATTAAAAAGAGTAATCTTGTTGCTCAGGTCAATGATAGAAGCATCCTAAAGGAATCAATCTCCAACCTCGAAAAGACATTATCGATAGATGAGTCTGAGTCACTGCATGGTTTCAAGACTTTACTAACTAAAGCCCTTGACAACATGACAGAGGTTGAGGACGTTTCAGAAAAAGGCGTTGAGATTGACATAGACGCCACGCTCTCCACAATATCTGACCTGATTTCCGACATAGAAACAACAACAGATGAATTTGAACAGACTGCTGAAGCAGAGTCTGAATCTGCACGAGCAGAACTTGTGACCTTGGTTGAAACGCTTAATGAGATGAATAAAACTGCTGAAACAGATCCAGAAACCGCTCTAGACGGACTTCAAAAACTTGGAACCAAAACCCGGTACGGTCCAGGCTTAAGAGCAACAGCTCAGGTGAAGAGAGGAAAACGAGATGGTCGAATTGATGATGCTCGTTTCCATCAACTTGTGTTGGAAAATATGCTCACTGAAGCCAACCGTGGAGTCATCATTTTCATTCTCGACAAAATGGGCTCTAAAACTGTTGTACAGCTCGGAGAACTCATGCTGACCTCTCCAGAAATCATACAGAATGCACTTGTTACCATGATCCAGAGGGGCGAGGTCGAGATGGTGGGTCTCGATGGTGACTCTCCAGTTTTCTCTCGGGTCTTAACAGAAACTCCCAACCCAACTCTTGTCTTGAAGAATATAGTACAACAAGTTCGGGGAATTTCTAAATCACTAGAAGACAAGCGTGCTGACAAGGCGAATGAGTTGCTTCGAAGGATTCAGGTGTTGCTAGAAAAATTACAGATTCTGGGGACATATGACGAAACTGCTATTTCAGATTCCATTAATAATCTCAGAGAATCAGTTGACAGAGCAACTGAAGCATTACTCACCACTCAAGCCTCTGATGATTCCAAGAACTTGAAACTTCTAGTTTCCGCAGGACTCGAAGCTTTTGCACGGTTCCGCCTCAAAATAACCCTTGAGAAAGGACCCACCCTCGTGTCTGGAACCAATGTCTACGGGGAAAAATTAGATCCTGAAGTCTACCAAAAAATGATGAGCAGTTACCTTGACAGTGAGCTTGAACGAGGTACAATTTTGATCCTGATTCGGGAGTTGGGTGCCCTTACAGCTCATGATCTTGCTGAACGGACGAATATACCCCAAGACCGAATCCTTCAACATCTTCTCAGAATGAAACGTGACGAGCTTCTCACAATATCTGGTGAAACTCATGGATACATACTCTATGATGTTCCGAGAACACCCACAGAGGCCGAAATCACAATACAAACAGCTACCAACCTTGCTCTTCAGCTTACTGAGGCGAAAGTAGAGCTACAAAGGATCTTGAGTGACCTGCAAGCCTCTGATATTGGTAGACTTGCCAACTCGCTAGAGGTCTTTTCGAATGCTCGTGACAAACTTGCAACAATAAAGGTTGATGATACCAAGATTGACGAAAAGACGGTTACCGACGTAGAGGATAAGATTCGATCTGCAGTCGTACTGGCTTATCGTACCCGTGCAAAGATGCCAAGCACAAGACCCAAGGTCACTCTGAAAGACTTGGCTGATGTTGATGTTCCATCGGTTCTTGATGAATACAGAAATCAGATGGGATATGCTCCCTTGCTAGGTTTTGGTACCATTGAATGGGACCAATCAAAATGTCTTGGTTGCAAATCATGTGAGATTGCATGTCCAGAGGATGCGATTGAGTTAAAGCAACGTCTAGAGATCCCCAAGTTCTTTGAAATCTCAGACGAAGCACTTTCAAAACTGCCCTCAAGCCGTTCACTCTTCTACAAAACTGTCCAAAACCTTGCCACGGTCAAACCTTCAAGGGACATCACTCTTGAAAATGAGGCCCCAGGATTTGGCTCTGTCGAGGTAGATCTCTGGTTGTGTGTGGCTTGCCGAACCTGTGTACGAAGATGTCCTGGTCCTGACACAGGAGCCTTAGAGCTGGAGTTGAAATGGAACCTCCCTGAAGTTGTTAAGCACATCACATCAACATCATCGTGATGATAAATGCCCTTTAGCAACTGACTTAAACAAATTGACAGAAAATCAGAGATAGTCATCCGAGGGAGTAAAATGGTTGATTTCAGACTGACAGACGAACAACAAAAGCTTCAGAATAAAGCAAGAAAGTTTGCACAGGAGTATATGATTCCTTATGCACACTACTACGACAAGACAGGAGAGTTTCCGCGTCCGATAATCCAGAAGTGCTGGGAAGAGGGTCTCATGAACCTCTCAATACCAAAGAAGTATGGGGGTCCTGAATTAGGATCTATCGAGCAGTGTATCACTGTGGAAGAGATGGCTGCTGGATGCGCAGGAATGACCACCAGTATCTATGTGAACTCATTAGGAGCCGAACCCATTCTAGTCGCTGGAACCAATGAGCAGAAGGAGAAATACCTGCGGCCTCTCACTGAAGACCTCAAGTTCATCAGCTTTGCCTGCTCAGAACCAGGCATGGGCTCCGATGTGGCTGGGATTCAGACTCGGGTCAAAAAAGATGGAAATCATTACATCCTAAACGGGTCTAAGTTCTGGATAACCAATGCACCACATGCAGACTATTTCACAGTGTTTGCCAGCCTCGACCCTAGCAAGCGTCACCAGGCACTCTGTGCCTTCATTGTTGATGCAGACACTCCCGGAGTAAAGACTGGTCGTCCTGTTGAAAAGATGGGCCACAGAGCTTCTACAACATCCTCTGTCATATTTCGTGATGCCAAAGTCCCCGAAGAGAATATCCTCGGTCTTGAAGGACAAGGCTTTCTAATCGCAATGCAGACCTTCGGAATGACTCGACCGGCAATAGCAGCGTTTGCAACTGGTCTAGCAAGAGCCGCGATGGAATATGCAAGAGAATATGTCAACAAAAGAGAAGCTTTCGGCCAGAAACTGAGGCATTTTGAGGTAATCCAGTTCAAATTGGCTGAAATGTTCATGAAGATTGAGGCTTCAAGGCTTTTGTATCTGAAAGCTGCGTGGACTGCTGACAATGGCGGAGATGCTACCATTCATGCAAGTGTAGCAAAGGCTTTTGCCACTGACCTTACCATGGAAACAGCAAGTGAGGCGCTCCAAATTCATGGCGGATATGGATACATTGACCAATATCCACTTGAGAAGCTATTCAGAGACGCCAAGCTCTATCAGATTTACGAGGGGACAAGTGAAGTCCAACGACTTATTCTTGGGCGTCATGTGCTCGACGGATATAAACCAGCAATGGAAGAAATCCCGAAGTGGTATAACAAGAAACCTCCAGATTTCTGATCTAACAGACTCATCCAAACATATAATCGACTGGGAAACATTCCTTGAGTGTATGGCCTGGTGAATTAGGATGTTAGTGAAACGGCTAGAACAATTAAAACAGATTACAGCCCTTGACAAAACGATAGTTCGTGAGATATTGAATCCCAAAATCGGCACATCACCAATTCATCTTGGATATAGTCTGGCTCATGCAACACTTCCACCAAAGAAAAGCTCATTGCCCCACCGATTCAAGTCCGCATCAGAGGTATACTATATCCTCAAGGGTGAAGGTGTAATGCAAATCGATGATGAAACTGAAAGGGTAGGACCTGGGGATACTATCTACATCCCCCCAAAGGCTGTTCAATCAATAGAGAACACTGGAAAAACCAATCTGGAATTCTTATGCATCGTCTACCCAGAGTGGGAGCCTGATGCTGAAGAACTAGTGTAATTAGGTTTGGATTGTAACTTTGATGAACAATGCGTCAGCCATCCAAGAGGTAACCCTTTCTGACAGAATCATCAATCAACTGCTTAGCAAACTCCCAGAGCTCGAGAGACCCTTTCTCAATGGGTATGTTCCGTTCAATCACCTGACTCCTAGTGACACCATGTTTCAGCCATGAATGTCCTCTTGTGTTGAAGTTGAGAAGTAGAGGCTGCAGACGATCGACTGCAGCAGCAAAACGAGCCTCCGGTGTCTTCATTTCTTCAAACTCCTCCCAGAGAAGCTTGAACTCATTTGCCTGTTGACTAGGCAATGTCCCAAATAACCGATTGGCTGCTTTCCTCTCCCTCGCTGTCTTCTGTTCACGATCATGAGCGTCATAACAGAATGTGTCTCCGGCATCAATCTCTACTAGGTCGTGAATCAATACCATCTTGACGGTTCGTAACACGTCTAAATCGATATCATTAGAGTATTCCGAAAGCATAACCACCATCATTGCAAGATGCCACGAATGCTCAGCATCATTCTCCTGTCGGAGGTCTTTAATCAGAACAGTTTGACGAAGAATCTGTTTTAATTCATCAATCTCTACAAGAAACGAAAGTTGTTGCAGCAGTCTCTCTGAAAGAACCAAGATGGATGACACCCTACTCCACTCGCGATGAATCCGCACTAAATGGTTTTCTACCGTGCCATCAGGATGTGACCAAAGTATCAGTAATCCAAAACGCAGGCAAGCCACTCAAGTCTTAGATATGACAATGTTCCGATTCTTCTCATCTGAAAGGACTGTCTTTGTCATGTCTTGTATAATCGAACAGATAGTCCGACATTCAGCCCACTCGTTTGTCAACCAGCTTCTGTGTCGTGTTTGTCGCGGAATCAATATTGATTGAGTTCATGATTTCGCTCAGCACAGAATGCCCAGACGTTGTCATCTAGCGCACCTTGAGTGGCTTAACTATTGTTATGCATCATGTGTTAATAAACCCTGAGATGGATGCACATCTTGCATTTTCTGTGATTTCTATTGTTGTTACTCCTCTATTCACCAGCTTTGAAAGAATACAAAGTTGGTAAAGGCGGTCATCACTTGACAACCGCCTAAGTCTACTCTAGAAACTACATTTTGCCATCTTCACTGAGATATGCATCTTCACCAAGTTGTCCTTCGTCAAGTGAGCTCTCAACAGCATCAGTGACTCTGACAGGAGTTATTTTGTTGATTATGATCAGCATAACATATGTGAACATAAACGCCCAGACTATGGCGATAGCAACAGCAGCAATCTGTGCTCCGAAGAAAGCAAAGCCTCCTGCGATGAGACCTTGAGCTCCGCTAGGATTCACAGCTGTTGAAGCAAAGACACCTAGAAGAATCACACCAGTTGCGCCGCCAATACCGTGTACACCCCATACATCAAGGGCATCATCCCAATGCTCTTTATTCTTGAATGCAATTGCCGCATAACATACTATACCTGACACAAGACCAATGATGAACGAAGCACCAGGAGTCACATACCCTGCAGCAGGGGTAATTGTTGCAAGACCCGCCACAGCACCAGTAAGAAATCCTACGAATTTCGGCTTTTTCTCGAGGACCCACGCGAGAGCTAACCATGTAGCTCCTGCAACTGATGCTGCAATGTCTGTGTTAACAAATGCTAGTGCAGTTATGCTGTTTACAGCTAATTCACTTCCTGCATTGAAACCATACCAACCAAACCACAATAGTCCTGTGCCTAGAGCAACAAGCGGAACGCTATGTGGTCCTCTATCTTTAATCGCGCGGGGTCCTACGAAGAAGACCGAAGCTAATGCCGCAAAACCTGCGATACAGTGAACCACTATCCCACCTGCAAAATCAAGAACACCGAGTTGATATAGAAGTCCACCACCCCAGATCATGTGAACAAAGGGGAAGTAGACAAAGAACATCCATGCTACTAGGAAGATCAGATATGCTTTGAAGTCCACTCGGTTGGCAAAGGCTCCAGTAATCAAAGCAGGAGTTATTATAGCAAACATCATCTGGTATGCAAAGAAGACAAATTCAGGTATCTGCCCGTTTCCAGTGAAAACATCTGCGGGATTTACACCGTTCAGGAATGCCTTGTCTAGGTTTCCCAAAATTCCAAAAGTATCACCACTAAAACAGAGGGAATATCCTGCGACGAACCAGATTATTGTCACAACCGAGAGAGAGACAAAGCTCTGAATCATGATTGTGAGAACATTTTTCCGACCAACTAGACCACCATAGAAAAATGCAAGTCCAGGAGTCATCAACATCACAAGACTAGTTGCCAAGAGCATAAATCCTGTGTTACCAGTATCAATCTGCAACATTTGCAGTGCGATTTCCTCAAAACCAATCGTGTTAAACACCAGCATCTACTCCTCAAAAAACGCTCTATTTACATCTTGTTTTGTGTCGCAAACACGAGATACCTTGGTGTGTCCAGAATGAAAGAACAGCGAAAAGAAGTCACGACTTGAGCGAGAAATCCTGGAACATAGGAGTTGAAAGTCATGAAGGAGATTCACTCACCTTCTGAGAAGACCTGAAACAGGTCGCTGCATGCAGCCATACACATTCAGGCTCCAGATATGAAAGATTATATGGAGGTCCGAGTGCCTCCTTCTTTAGATTAACATCTGGTGACATCCTCTAATGCCTCCCAAAGATATGAACATCATCGTCTTCGGATGCATGCAATGTATGTACGCCGCATCAGACCTTGCGGGAACGATGAAGCTACAATACGACATCTCGAGCAGGATCATCCGAATGCCATGCACAGCGAGACTAGACATCAACTTCATCCTGAAGGCGCTTCAGGAAGGGGCAGACGGTGTGCTGATTGTGGGATGCCACCCCGGAGACTGTGCTTTCAAGACTGGGAACCTTGGTGCAGAACGGAGAGTTCGTTTTGCGAGAAAGCTCATTGGTCAGTTGGGCTTGAATGAGAATAGAGTGAAGATGGTGTTCGTGTCTGCAGCCGAGGGAGATCTGTTTGCTACAGAGATAAACAAGTTCGCAGAAGAGATACGGAAGATTGGTCCCAACCCGATTCGACTGTAGATATCAGATTCGTTTCTCCATGGCATATGCACGGACTTTAACCAGAATTTATCATAGAGCTGCTTTGCTTCAATTTGACTCAGTAGGACAATGTTCTGTACTAAAAGCTAATTTTGTGTATTTATTTGAACATAATAGATTAATATATAGTGTATTTGAAACCGACTCGGATGCCGTTCTCGGGGATGCTTACGAGTGTGTACAACTCCTATGAAGAAGATAGTCAAATTGGCTGTTGTGGGGGACGGCGGAGTAGGAAAGAGTACACTGATCTCACGTCTTGCCACAGGGACATTTGTTGACAAGACCATGACTATCGGGTTTGATGTGGAATCATGGACCATTACAACAAACAGTGACTCAGAAGCTATCAAGGTTGCATGTTTTGATTTTGGAGGACAGAAACAGTTTCGTTTTTTTCAAGGGTCTCTGATTATTGGTGCAAAAGCAGCATTGATTGTGTTTGATTGTAACTCGTTTATGTCTCTCATGAAGATCCGTGAGTGGATGGAGTTGCTTGTGGGAGTCCCGAATGGAAATAAGATTTTGGTCGGTAATAAACTGGATATGGGTTTAGGGATTTCCTGTGATGACGTTCAGGAGCTCGCTGATGAATATGGAATCGATTTCATCTTGGTCAGCTCAAAGACCGGCGAGAATTTTGACAGACTGGTTGAAAGACTCAGAGTGATGGTGTCGCAGAATTAAAACAATCTCTTGTCACTAAGAATGTTAATATTGAGGGTTATCGAATCAAAATTCACAGCAAGGGAGATGGGTGTCTTGGCTGAAAATAAGATTCGTGTACACTGTGATATCTGTAACGAACCTGTAGAGTTTGAGGTTTCTCAAGAAAAACTCAACGAGCAACCAAGTGGAATTCTCAAAGTCATGCTGGCTCATGGAGAACCAATCCATGCAATCATCGTCTATGTCGATAAGAACCGTAGAATTCGAGGAGTAGAGAGTTCAGACAGTTTTCAAATGGAGGGGCCAAGAGCAGAATCCTTTGTACCAGCTTCAGATGTTGCTGAAAACATGTCTGAACAAATGGGAGAGCCCTGTTATCAGGCACTCTATGGATATGATGAAGTAAAGGATCGAGAGGCAACCTCATTTGTTCTCGACAAAACCATTCTCAAAACGATATGCGAATCCGGACTTATCTGTCTCAGTAAGATTAGGCAGAATGTAGCTTTCTTGGAGAAGGCCCTGGGAGATAAGATAGATCTAAAACAAGTCGAATCTGTCTGCGATAGATATGTCCAAGAAGGGTTAATAAAAAGAGCTTAATTGGAATTTTAATATGAGCTTTTTCAGATTTAGAAGAAAGAAAGACCCTGCACGCAATTATCTGAACAAGATGGCAATTGGCCTTGGTGCTGGTCTTGTCTACGCACGAGATGCTATTTTGAATTCTGACTTTGGTCCTCAAGGAGCAATGGATGTCCTCTCAACTTGGATGGGGCAAGAGATTGCAAAGGAGCTACTTACTCAGAAAGTAATCACTCCCTCATCTTCGGCTGAAGAAGTACTAGAGAAGTTGCTAGAGGAGGTCCGAATTGCGGAAGACCTCTCAATTGATATGGAAGGTGAAGTAGCCCATGTTGTGGTGCAGAACTGTCTGATCTGTCCCCGGCGAGTAGGTGGGTATGACCTCGAAGGACATACAGCATGCCCTGTAGGAGGTCTTGTCCGAGGAGCAATTGGCCTAGTTTCAGGGAAGACTCCTCAACTAAGTAAGATTGATTTAAAGACCGGCGAAATCTGCAAGACTGACTTCACACTGACCTAGAATTTACATGGAAACCTGCAGCATTCAATCAGTTAATATTGAATTGCTTGTCAATAATAACAAGGGAAGAAAGAATCTGAACAAGCTCATCAGTTATTGAGTACGCTGAGGGGACATCAAAGTAAACTCACGAAATTTGAGTTACAACTAGTATCTCATTTATTACTGAATTAGCATCAATCAGAATTGAACCGAGAAATAAAAGAAGGGGCGAGAAGGAATGAAGAAGAGCCCAAAACAAAGAAGCACACTAAAGGACAGAGTTCGCAGAATATTCAAGACAAACAAACTCTGTCAAATTGCATTTGAAGAATTAGAAAACGATATTGAAGTCCAGACCATGCTCGAGGATAGTAATCGCATGGCAATTGACCGGATGGGATATTCAGATCATGGACACACGCATTCATTGATTGTCACAATGAACGGAATACGACTCTTTCGACAGTTACTCAAGGGACTACAACCTACTATTGTCAAAGAAGAAACCGGCGACGCCAAAGATTCAGAAGTTGTTGTCACGCTTGGTTGCTACCTTCATGATATCGGAATGGTAGTGGGACGAACAAATCATGATGAATTCTCAGTAGTCCTAGCTGCTCCCATTGTTGAGCGTATTCTATCTAAGGTCTATCCAAATGATAGACACAAACAAGTCCATATCAGAAATCACATTCTACACGCAATCTATTGTCATGACAAGGCGGCAATGCCCCTGACAGTCGAGGCTGGGGTAGTAGGCATAGCAGATGCCTTAGATATGACAAAGGGTCGAGCACGAATACCCTTTGAGGCTGGAAGTGTGAACATTCACAGTACAAGTGCACGTGCAATTGAGAACGTGAGGATTCGGAAAGGTGAAACAAAGACTGCAAGAATAGAGGTAACCATGAACAACGCCTCCGGGATATTCCAGATACAAGAACTCCTCGAAGAGAAAATTCGTAATGCAAAGGAATTGATTGACCATATAGAGCTTTATGCCATTATGTCACCCAGAGAAGATGTGATAATCAAGGAAGAGTTACGTGTACTCTAGTATTTTTAAGTGTGGGAACTCTTTACTTATTCAAACAGGCATCTAACGAGTTCGCACACAACAGTTAATATATGTGTTCGATTTCGGACACTTGACGCGTTAATCGTGATGAGTTAGAAAGAGGCCAAGACCATGCGATTAGATAAAATTGACTCTGATATTATATCGATGCTACAGAATGATGGTAGACGGTCCTATAGTGAGATTGCAGATACTGTTGGTAGAACTGAAGTCACCATCCGTAGACGAGTGAAGAGATTGATTGATGAAGGATACATCAAGCGATTCACAGTGGTATTGGATCCTCTAAAAATCGGGAGAAAGATACGTGCCGTTATCCGGGTCAAAACTGCAATGAAAGAAGCTGCAGTAATTTCCAAAAAACTCAGAGAGTTTGATGAGGTCAATGAAGCATACTTTCTAGATGGGGCTTGCGGACTCATGATAATGGTAACAGTGGATGATCTCACCGAACTCAAGGCATTCCTCGAAAATCGCCTTGGAAAGATCCCCGGTCTTGGTGATGCAGAGACCTGCATTGTGCTTGAGGAAATCAAATCAGCTTTCTAAAAACAGGAGTGATTGTTGATGCAGTACACACTGCATCT
>JBHLRC010000001.1:87235-92410 GCA_048882965.1 Candidatus Thorarchaeota archaeon | reverse complement strand
TCACAGATGTGTATATTGGGAATTACTTCATACCAAAGGTAGAAGTGACCTCACCCAACGGAGATGAAACTTGGACAGATACCCACAATATCACTTGGGTGGCATCAGATACAAACCAAGATGATGAACTTCTCTTTGATGTTCTATACTCATCTGACTCAGGACAATCCTATGACCTGCTTGTTTCCTCAACAAATTTGACTTGGTATGAATGGGACCCCTCAAATTTGCCTCAGACGGATACCTATCTTGTGATGGTACGAGTCACAGATGGGATTTACTTCTCATCTGACATATCAGATAGTACATTTACTGCTGGAACCACCATCATAACGACCACAACTACCCCTACTACAACCCCTACAACGCCAACCAACGGATTGGATCCAAGGATTGTTGCATTCATCGTAATTCTTCTCTTCACTAGCGGCATAATGGCTCTAGTTGTCTATTATGCTGCAACAAAATGGTTCTAACCAAGAATCTTGTCAAGAAGAGGTTGAGTACTGATGACATGTTTGTCAAGACCAAGGTCAGTCGGATTTAGTCCCATTGCTAATCCAAGTAACTGGGTGTAATAGATTACTGGAATTTGGTACTTTTTCTCTCCGAGCTCCTTGTTCAGTTGTGCCTGTGCAGTTTCATATTGCAAGTGACAAAAAGAGCAGACATTGACTATGCAGTCGACTCCCGCTTCAAGTAGATTATCGAGCTTCTCCTTGGCAATATCAACACTCACTGCTACTTGAGAACCTCGAACACCCCCACCAGCACCACAACACATGTTCTTGTCTTTGTACTTAGTACTCTCTGCTCCCGTTGCCTCCACAAGTTCATCAAGAAAGGTGTGGTGTTGTGTTTGTTTCCAAGGTCGATTCTTACTTGGTTTCAAAAGATGACAACCATAATGTACTCCTACTTTGATTCCTTGAAGTGATTTGGTCACTTTCTCTTTGATAATCTCTGGACCCAGCTCTGCAATCACCTCAATGACATGCTTTGCCTCCACTTTGCCGCTATACTTGAGACCCATTCCTTTGAAGACTTTTTGAACCTCCTTTAATCTAGCAGGGTGTTCACGAATCTCAGTGAGCGCGTCTTTGAATGTGCCATAGCATCCATTGCAGCCTGTAATGATATCATGCCCGTTCATCTCTGCAAGAGCTAAGTTCCGTGAAGCCAAGGCTAGCCAAGTGGGTTCATCAAAGGAACGGATTACACCTGGGGCTGGACAACAGCTTGCGCCATCCAAATCCTCAAGGTTGATTCCTAGCTTTGGAAGCACAAGTCGAATGCTTGCTTCTAAATTTGGGAATCGATTTGGCATTACACAACCGAGGAAAAAGGAGTAGGTCTGTGCTTCAGTCAACTCAGTCGTCCTCCCTTTTTACTCCCTCTATGAGTTCCTTAAAGCCAGTTCTTTTCATTATTTCCTGTACTTGGGCAAGTGCTTTCTTGTTCGCATGTGTTGTAGGAGGGATCTCATCAAGACCCAGGTCTTTTCGTATCTCTTTGTTCGCATCATCTATTGGAACCGCATGACCGGTTGAGAGAAGCTTCTGTGAAGCTTTTTTGTGCTGAGGTAACATGAATCCATCATCTACAGCCATGTTTCTCATTATGATAATTGCATCAGTGACTTTGATTTGCCTTGGGCATCTTTCTAAACATGTATAACATGTAGAACAAAGCCAGAGATCCGGACTCGAAAGCACTTCGTCTTTAAGTCCAAGCAAAGCTTTTCGTATCAATTCACGAGTTCTGAAAGCTGTACGTCTTCCGCTTGGACAGACACTAGAACATGTTCCACATTGAATACAGGTTCTAATTCTGTCTGCACCTGACTTTACAATTTTATCAACAAATTCTGTGTCGATATCTTCGTTGTCAATGGTTTCTCGGGTGATGTTATTTGCCATTCTGAGACCTCAGCCTTTGCTAATCGGCTCGCACAATAATCGAGATATAAGCCTTGAGTTGATAGGACTTTCTCTATGGACATTTTCAATCAAACCTGTATCCATTAGACCCAAGTAAACCTAGATTTCCTACTCTTACATTTGTTAATCCTTCATCCTCAGCCACCTCTAAAGCAGCTTTGGCATGAGCTCTACTTGTGCGAGGAAGGTCACTCATTGCATGGTGAGGATAGAAACCAAGGAGTGCTGTCGGAATGGTAACATCACCTTCAGCAATGAATCTGCAAATACGTTGTACTTCAGGTAAATCAACATAGCCTGGTACGAGAAGAATGCTAGCAACAAGAAACACGTTTTGACTGTCCCTCTTTCTCTTTGAGAGTTCTTTGAAGTTGCGAAGCACGACCGAGTTAGAGATTCCGGTCATTGCGCGATAAAGTTTCGGAGATACTGCTTTGATATCGAACTTCAGTGTCCCTCCAGTTTCGATGACTATCTTGGAAACTCTATCAAGCCATTTCTTTGAGATATTGCCATTGGTTTCGTAGCAGACCCTCACATGCTTCTCTTCATTCAACAAATTTGAGGTTTCTAGAGAGTGTTCAAGGTTACATGATGGATCTCCTCCAAAATAACACACACAAGCGGTATAGTCATCAGCAGCGCTGGCTAGTTCTTGAGGAGTTAGAAGCGGTTCTCCTAATGCCATCATATTTCTATAACTTGCATTTTGACAGAACAGACAATCTGAGTTGCATGAACCATAGAACACTGCCAAGTTTTTCAACCGTTTGCGCCCTGTTCCCAACTCTCTTTCCTTTGTCACTGGACAGACCCAATCTGCCACACAGTTAGTTGGCAATGGATCATAGTACCATGAAACTATAGCTTTTCCTGGATACCTGTCAACAATCTTTGTGTCTTCTGTTATTCTAGTGTGACAGAATCCCATATCTCCCTCATTCAATTCACAGTGATTTCCGCACTCACTACATGTTATACTCCCATTCCTGGGGACTGCTGGTACTAGACCATCCCGTTTCCTTAACATTTCGTGGGTCTGTCGAGCTATGGATTGTACATCACTACTGATACAAACTGAGCAGACACCAATTGATTTTGAGATGATTCTTTCATCGTGATTGGGACATAACATCGTTAATCTCATCGACATTTGAGTGAATGAACTTTACGACCAATCGGTAACCTATTTTAGCATGAATTTTCAATTCTCTCCTAGTCGGTGTTCATCTTGACCAGTACTGAAGAGAAGAGTGCAATCATTATAGACACTCCTGATGATTCATTTGTTCAAATGATTAAGAAAACAGGCGGACCAAACATTCAGAACTGCTTTCAATGCGGTACCTGTAGTGGAAGCTGTCCTGCAGGAGCTCGAACCAACTATCTTGTACGTGGAATCATTCGAAAGGCACTCTTGGGTTTGAAAGAGGAGTGCATCTCTGCTCCAGAGCTTTGGTACTGTACAACTTGCTACACCTGTACTGATAGATGTCCTCAAGATGTGAAACCAACAGATGTAATCAAAGCTATCCGTAATGTGGCTGTCGCTGAAGGTTACATGCTTGCACCCCATCAAAAGACAGCGTTGAAGGTCCTTGAAGCTGGTCATGCAGTACCTTTAGACAAAGAGTCTTGGGAGGACCTAAGAGAAAAAGTTGGAATTGAACGAATTCCTCCAAATGCCAGTAGATATCCTGAGGCAATTGAAGAGATAAAGAAGATTGCGAAGAAGACTGGATTTGACAAACTTATTGAAGAGAAGAAAGAGAAGGAGGAATAATTTTGGCAAAACAATCATTCTATCACTTCCTAGGTTGCATCATCCCTCATCGATATCCCAGTGTTGAGAAGGCTGTTAAGCTCGTTTTTGAGGACCTAGGTATTGGACTTCTAGACATGGAAGGGGCAACTTGTTGTCCTGCTCCAGGTGTGTTCGGGTCTTTTGACAGGGTTACTTGGGCGACAATTGCAGCCAGAAATCTGACAATTGCAGAGGCTGGTGGGCATCCCGTTACGACTGGTTGTAATGGTTGCTTTGCAAGTCTTTGGGAAGCCAATCATGAATTGAAACATGATGATGAGCTCCGGGACAAAGTGAATGAAAACTTGGCTGTGATTGATAGGGAGTTCAAGGGAACCATTGAAGTTTGGCACTACGTTGATGCGCTTTACTCCGAGATAGGTCTGGATAAGATCCGAAAACGTGTCACTCGTCCATTCAAGGGCGTCAGAATGGCCCTTCATCCTGGTTGCCATTGGATGCGCCCCAAACAAATCAAAAAGAAGGACGATTCAGAACGACCTCATATCTTCAGAGAGCTATGTGAAACATCAGGTGCTGAATATGTGCCCTACAAGGATGAACTGATCTGCTGTGGGGCTGGAGGTGCAGTTAGAACAGCTGATGTCAAGATAGCGTTGGATTTCACAAAGCAGAAGTTTGACAGCCTCCTAGAAGCAGGTGGGGCTGACATGGTTGTCACACCATGTCCCTTCTGTGAGCTTCAGCTTGATATGGGGCAAGTAGAGATTCAAAAGTACTTTGATTTAGAGTATCAATTTGACATCTTACATGTAGTTGAACTGCTTGCACTAGCCTTCGGACATGAACCTGAGGAGTTTGGTCTATCAACTCATTTGCAGTATATGCAGAGGAAGAGCCAACCAAATTGGCAACGACTTGGTATTGAAGCTAAGACGTAGTTTCAAACTCGTTGTCTTCCATGATGTGAACCATGTTCTCTCTGCCTTCCCTGAATCTTCGAATTAGTTTTTTCTCCTCCAGTGAGGTGAGGATAGTACTTGCTAGTGATTGTGACATGTCAAACTCTTCATAGATCTCCCGTTGTGGACAAGACCCTCCCTTCTCTGTCAAAAATGTCAGGATGTCCTCTTCTTGCTTTGTGAGTCTGATAGCTGTGATAACTGTTCGAGTTTGTAGTCTTTTCAGGAGTAATGGGACTCTTTCAATAAATAATACAGAAACAGCTCCTATAATTAAAAATATCACATTAAAAATCGCTGGGTCGAGAGATGCCTGCGGAACGTCCAGAATCGCAGCCGGCAGCTGGTATTTGATGATATATGCAACTTCTTGACCTGGTAACATCAATTCCCTATACCAGACAAAGATGGGTCGATATCCATCAGTATAGTTCATTGTTGGGTCTGGGAACAATGGTGCAGATGCATCAGACTGAAGAATTGCGTGGGTTGGTAGAATGGCTGTGAA
>JBHLRC010000001.1:0-87135 GCA_048882965.1 Candidatus Thorarchaeota archaeon | reverse complement strand
TCACTACTCATGATGGCAGTCACAGTCATGTTCGACATAACCAAGTCTTGAGAGTCCGCTTGGCCAGTGACTTGTGTGATGACTCCCATACACATCATGATTAGTAGAAATCCTACTACAGCAAAGATATGCTTCTTTTTACCCATTGAAACCATTTCCGTTCTCTCTGTTGACATCTATGAATACTTCGGTTTTTAATAGAAAAAAGATGGAGGGAGAGTTCTCCCTCCTAGTTTAGGGGCGGCGCTTAAGAATCAGTCCAGCAGCTGCAAGAATAATGACTGAGGACCCAATAGCAACTGCCATGACTGGAATATCTAATGGCGTGGCTGGAATATATGGTGACGCACTGTCAACAAGTCGAACTGATGGGTCATGAATCATCGAGCCTCCATTGAAGTTTGGATAGGCTAGAAACAACAACAGACCTTCACCATCAGTCCAATAAGATGCATGAACATCGACGGCATCCTTTGAACCATTCAGATGCTTCACAACTGCCTTGTCAACCCAACGATAGAACGCTTGAGTTTCATTAGAAGACTCTTCGACAAACGAAATCTTTTGAATATCGTCGTCATGCACATCTTCAAACTCCTCACCGAGATGACTCATCACATCTTCAGAGTCATGATTGTCATCGCCTGACTGCTCATGGAGTGTGAAGTAATGGTTCACATCATCATTAGAAGCAACATCTTCTCTAAGATAGTTCAAGATTGCTACTTTGGATGTGTTAGATGTAAATGGAAAGTTGCCAATCTCAATGTCTACCTTAAGTTCTTCACCACCCTTCACGGTGTATTCTGCCTGGACCCCTTCATCATCTGAAATTGTTCCGTTGTAATCATCATTGTAGATGTGTCCATAGAATTGCAGGGTCAGGTCTGAGAACTGAGCAAATGTGTGATTCTCATTTTCTTCAGAAGCAAGAAGTAGTGGATCGTCATGAGATTCTTCCCAACCCGGCATCCATTCCTTAAACCAATCATCATTCCAGTCGCTGCTGAGTCCTCCCTTGGTGTAAGATGCATAGACCTCTTTCTTAACACCATCTTTCTCGACAGCACCTGTCTTTAGGATCCACTCAAAAGCGTCAAGTGGAGCAAAACTTAGTGTTTCGTTGGGTTGATAGACACCATCTCCATTACTGTCCTCGAACTCAACTATCATCATGAAATTGAGCATGAATCTTGCAAGACTGCCATTCTCGTCAGTAGCATACCAGTATTGATAGGATGGTAAATCGGGATTTAGCATCACAGTCATGATGTCCGTTTCAATCCATGCTGTTCCGTCATCATCGCGTCTCTCATCTATTTCATGTGAGCTATCATCATGATGGGGTTCGGTTTCAGTCTCTGTGGACGTGCTATCATCATCAGCTGTTTTGAATGCGTTCACTGATACAACTGATGAAACAAATAGGAAAAGAAGTGCAAAGAGCACAGCTTTTCCAATCAGAGCTTTCTTTTTCAATTGAAAATTCACCGAATCAATGCTACATATCTCTGTATATAATGACCATTGAAGACCCTACATAATCTATGTTCAAGGAACGCCTCATAACCCTTCTTTTGCAATTTAACTCTTTAAGACGCTTCAGAACAGTTCGGTGCACTTGATTCAATATTAACTAGAATGAACCTTTGGGGGTGGTGAAAAGTCAACAATCTCAATCTTACTGAGATCATCATTGCATTGTGTTTCCCCTCTACACTTTATTCGTGCAAGGTAAGCTCGGGTATAGAGCCTAGTCGCCTTCATAATTCTGGGACGTTATCTCTGTAATATTAAGTGCATTGAATAATAATCGTTAACTCTCAAGGTTTGGCGCCATTCAACTATCAAATTGGTCTCTTCGAGGTAATTGGTTATGTGCCCCTGAATAGTTCCAGGTAGTCCGTGTTGACAAATTGCCCATCAATATAGAACTTCTCATGAGCTGTGCCATAATGTTTGAACCCAATTTTCTCATAGACATGTTTAGCTCGAGGATTATGGGAATGCACAGCTAGTTCAAGTCGTCGCAAATTTAGATGTGTCCAAGCAAAATCAATTAACAATCTCAATGCCTCACTTCCATATCCCTTGTTCCAGTTCTCCTTCTCATAAACTGCAATCGCAAGTTCGCCTGATCTGGAACGCCAATCAATCTCATGCAGTACTAAAGATCCAATCATCATTGCCTCAGGAATTTTTTCGATGGCAAGATGGAATCCTTGTCTTTTCTTGATCAATTCACTTACGGATTGAATCCACTCTTTCTGCATGTTCCGAGTTGTAGGCATGAAGCTTCCTAACAAAACTCTCATCTCGATATTATTGACATGCTCCATCATATAATCGAGATGACGTTCCTCGATTGGTACTAGCTGAACTTTGGAACCTACAAGCACATTAGACACCTCTTTTTCAGATCCGATTTAGAGTATGTTTCAATACGAGTAGCTAGATTAGGACCTTTCGATATGTTCCTGTATCGTTTTTCTTTATTGGACGAGGCATCGGACCTAACTCAACACCCCAATATGCTGACCTTTCTCCTCCGATATAGCTATGAGTCATCATTGACGTTTAGAAGGCAAACATTTTATCCTTCAATTTGATTCGCCGTTAACATCTCCTTCGGAGTGCGGAATAATGGCAGAGCCAATATCGAAACCGGTCGTCATAATCGGAGCTGGTATATCAGGAATGCGTGCTGCACTTGACCTCGCTGAGATGGGTGTTAAGGTGTTCCTTGTTGAGAAACGGCCCTCAATTGGAGGACATATGTCTCAACTAGATAAGACATTCCCAACGCTGGACTGCAGTATGTGTATTCAAGGACCATGGATGGTTGACTGCTCACGTCACCCGAATATTGAGATTCTTGCCTACTCAGAAGTTACAGAAGTATCAGGTAAGCAGGGCGATTTCACAGTCAAGGTTCTGAAACACACACGTCGAGTAAATCTTGACAAATGTACTGGATGTGGCGATTGTCAGAGGGTCTGTCCCATTGAGGTACCGAATGAATACGATCTCGGACTCAAGATGAGAAAGGCAACCTACATTCCATTTCCGCAGGCTGTTCCAAACATAGCGACTGTTGACATAGAGAATTGTATCCAGTGCATGGTCTGTGTCAAGACCTGCAAGGCTGAGGCTATTGACTTTGACATCACTGATGAAACTATGGAGATTAATGCAGGCTCTATCATTGTAGCAACTGGCTATGAGCTTCTTGACCCTAGCACTGTCCCGGAATATGGTTATGGTCGGTTTCCCAATGTTGTGAGTGCCTTAGAGTATGAGCGTATGGTCTCAGCTAGTGGTCCCACTGGTGGAATAGTCATGAGACCCTCTGATGGAAGAGAACCTCATCGAATAGCCTTCATCCAATGTGTCGGGTCACGTGATGTCAATCACTGTTCGTATTGCTCTAGGATATGTTGTACTTATGCCACAAAGGAGGCAATCATCACTAAGGAGCACACTCCCGAGGTACATATAGACATCTTATACAATGACATGCGAGCTTTTGGTAAGGGATTTGAGGAGTTCCTTGTCAGAGGCGAAACTGAGTACGACATTCACTATGTAAAAGGCATACCGAGTGAGATTCAAGAGGAGTATGGAACAAAGAGCCTCATTGTTCGTCACAGTGATGCAAAAGGTCATGAAGTTTTAGTTGACAAGTATGACCTTGTTGTTCTCTGTCCTGCTATGGTGCCTTCATCAAATACTGATCTCTTCGAACAATTGGGTATCAAGACTGACGAGTCGGGATTTGTACAACCAGAAATGAAATCCCTTATGATTTCTGAAACCGGTGTTCCTGGAATCCACATGTGTGGCGCTGTTCATATGCCCAAAGATATTCCTGACTCTGTTGCTCAAGGTAGCGCGGCGGCCGCACTTGCAGCATTGGACATATCAATTCCACGGGGCGAGGAAACAGAGGCACTTACTGAGGATGACCTCGAACTTATCGCCACGGAACCTCGTATTGGTGTGTTCATCTGTTCATGCGGTATCAACATCGCTGGGACCGTTGATGTTGCACAAGTCACAGAATATGCAAGTGAACTTCCCAATGTTGTTCATTCAGAGAACCTTCTTTATTCATGTTCATCAGATGCTCAGGAGGTCATCAAGGAGGCTATCAAAGAGCACAAGCTCAATAGATTGGTTGTTGCTTCATGCACTCCCAGAACTCATGAACCATTATTCCGTGCAACGATTGAAGAGGCTGGATTAAACAAGTATCTATTCGAACTTGCAAACATTCGCGAGCATTGCTCTTGGGTCCACCAAGCTGACAAGGATGAGGCGACTGCGAAAGCAATGGATTTGGTCCGCATGTCAGTGGCTAGGGCCAAACTCTTGGAGGCTCAGGAGGAAGCAGTTACTCAAATTGAACCTACCGTTCTTATCATTGGGGCTGGCGTAGCTGGGATGGCGGCTGCTGATGTTATTGCCAAGAAAGGCTTCAATATCTATCTTGTCGAGAAACAGGACAGAGTTGGCGGATTCCTCAATGAGCTCACCACGGTTAATTCTGATAGCAGACTCGCATCTGAAATCGTAGCTGATTATGAAGCCAGAATCACAGGGAAAGAGAACATCAAACTCATGCTGAAATCTGAAGTCGTTGAAGCAAAGGGATCAATCGGTGAGTTCGAGGTCACCATCAAGACTGGAAAGAAGAAGGAAGAGCTGAAAGTCGGTGTTGTGATTGTAGCCACTGGAGCAGTTGCCTTAGAAGAGAAGGGCCTCTACGGTCTTAACAAACTCCCCGAGGTCATGACTGAGGTGGAGTTCAGCAAGAGAATTGCCAATGGAGACGGACTTGAAGATGGTGAAACATTTGCGGTCATTCATTGTGCAGGTTCTCGTGAGGATGCATCACTCGAAGGGTCCCGCACTTGGTGCTCTAGCATCTGTTGCATGGTGGCTTTGGAGCATACCCTTGAACTCCTTGAGAAGTATCCCAACTCACGAGTGTTTCACTTCTACCGAGACTTACGAGTCTTCTATGACATAGAGGATAAGTATCGAGAGGCTCGGAAGAAAGGTGTAGTGTTCATCCGGTTTGATGGTGACTCGCCACCAGTGGTCAAGAAGGGTAAGGACAAAGCACTCAGCATCACTGTCATGGATCAAATCCTTGGTGCTGAATTGACACTTGATGTGGACCACACTGTACTGGCAACAGCCATGGTACCAAGACCAAACAAAGAGGTCTCTGAGCTGTTCAAGGTTCCATTGAACCTTTCTGGCTTCTTTATGGAGGCTCATCCGAAACTCAGACCTGTTGACTTTCAAACTGATGGTGTTTTTGTGGCTGGCACAGCTACGGCACCAAAGAGTATTGGAGAATCAATCAACGAAGGACAGGCAGCTGCATCGAGGGCACTTATTCCACTCATCAGAGGAATCCGTAAGGCTGAAGCAATCGTGTCCGTTGTGGATCCGGAAATATGTGTTGGGTGCGGAACCTGTGAGATTAACTGTGCATACAATGCTATCGAGGTGGTTCCAGGTGATGGGGGCCATGATTATGCGGTGACCAATCCTGTTCTGTGTCAGGGTTGTGGAAAGTGCGGCGCTGGTTGCCCTGCTGGTGCCATTACCATGAAGCATTTCACCGATGACCAAATCATCTCTCAGATTCGAACAGCTCTGGAAAACATGCCTGCTAATGAGTCACGGATATTGACAATTCTCTGTAACTGGTGTTCGTATGCTGGGGCAGACAGCGCTGGTGTGTCCCGTTTTCAACAGCCGCCAAATGTTAGGGACATCAGAGTGATGTGTACCGGTAGGATAAGTGTGCAGCACATCTTGGAGGCATTCAGACTCGGAGCAGACATGGTGTGGATCTCTGGATGTCATATTGGAGACTGCCACTATGTTGATGGTAACATCTCATTTGAACGAAGATTTGCCATTGCAAAGAAAATCATTGAGAAAGCCGGACTCGAACCAGAGCGTCTTCAGTTCACACACATTAGTGCAAGTGAAGGGTCGATCTGGGCTGAAACGGTTAGGAAGTTCGCAGACATCGCGGACAAACTTGGACCAAGTCCATTGAGACCAAGGAGGCGTTAAGATGACAGAGTCTTGGGGTCAATTCAAGTCATTTGAGGGAAAGAAGTTCAAAACACTGGATGCTGAGTTCACCAACGAGGTTTCCAAACTGATTGGGGGCCAAGATCTCACAACCTGTTTCCAATGTGCTAAGTGTAGTGCTGGTTGCCCAGTATCTGACAAGGTGAACATCCAAATCCATGAGGTCATGCGGATGCTCCTCTTTGGACTGAAGGAAGTCCTTGAAACCGACATGGTCTGGTTATGCACAACATGCTATACGTGCCAAGAACGTTGTCCGCAGGGTATTGATATAACAGACATCCTGTTTGGGCTAAAGAATATGGCTTTCAAGAAGGGAATCACGCCTGATGGTTATGTTGGCGCTAGACAGTCATTGTATGAAACAGGGCGTCTCTATGAGCCTACAGATTGGGAACGTGATGATCTTGAACTTGATCCTGTTCCTGAACTGAATATAGCAGATACAAAGAAAATGCTGGACAAAACGAAGCTCATGAAACTGGAGGAGGAAGAGTAGGATGACCCAGAGCTACGAAGTTTTCCTTGGGTGTGCTATCCCCAGCAGGTTCAACAATTATGAATCATCTATGCGTGCTGTTGCAAAAGAGCTTGGTATTAAGCTGATAGACTTCGATGGAGCATCATGCTGTGGGACAGTAGTCCTCAAGTCAATTGATGAGAACAGCTGGCTCTCGATGTCCGGTCGAAATATAGCCTTAGCTGGAAAGAGGGGCCATGACATTGTGACTCCCTGTAACGGTTGCTTTGGTTCTTTGAAGGACACTGATCACGTACTTCATGATGATGCGTCCTACAGAAAGAAAGTCAATACAACACTCAAACCACTGGGTCTGGAGTACACAGGGAAAGTGAAGATTCGTCATTTTGTTGAAGTTCTTTATGAGTTGAAGGATGAGATTGAAAAGAAGATAGTCAAGCGTTTGGATGGTCTCAAGGTTGCGTTCCATCCAGGTTGCCACTTAATTCGCCCCTCCAACGTTGCTGGTTTTGATGACCCAGAATTGCCCGGGAAAGTGGATGAGCTAATCGAGCTGACTGGGGCCAAGAGTGTCCATTGGGACATGAAACTTCGTTGTTGCGGTTCGCCTCTCCTAATCGCGAGTGAGGAAGTAGCGACAAAAATACTGCAGGAGAAAATGATCTCTGCGAATGATGCGGGAGCAAACTGTGTTGTCACAAACTGCCCAGCATGTCACACACAGTTCGATATTCAACAACTAGGTCTAAAGGATGACGAAGGGAATTCTCTGGAATTGCCTGCATTGTTTGTTACACAGGTGTTGGGCATAGCTATGGGGATTGATCCCGAACCTCTTGGATTTGAACTTAACAGGGTGAGCTTAGATCCAATCAACGAGATTCTTGGCATCTAGATTATTCAATTCACTTAGCCATTTTATTGTCGCCATAGAAGATGTGCCCTAGTTTCTTCATAGCATCTCTTACGCATTCTCTCTTTCCACTGACCTGCAAATGACGTTCTCCATCCAGTGAGATATTCACCATACAATCTTCTGCGATCTCAGAAACTATCTCCACAGGAATGTCCTCGGGCAACTTGATGCGAAAGAATCCAACATCTCGCTCTCGTGGGATGTCTGAGATGTGAACCTGTGACTCAGCTTTATACTCGTCACTCTCACCTGCAAGCGCCTTAGAAAAGCGAGTTTCCCAGGACGCTCGATACTCAAGACCTTCTTTCTCCTCCGCCCAGACCATCAGAGTGTCTCTAAGACGCTGAATATTAATTTCCATCTCCATTTGGAGTTGTGCATCAGCATCACATTGTTCTCCGGATTTCAGCTCGCTCTCGAAGGAGCGAAGATACTCTAGACTCATCTTTGAGTTTCTGAGGTCCGCATAGGTCAAATCAGGGATAAACACGTTCTTCTTCTTGAGATCTCCGAGTAAATCATTAAGGACTACCCATCCAGCTAACAGATCATCCAATGAGACCATTGTCTCACTCCCTCAACATTTCCTCAGTCTGTTCAAGGAAGCTCTTCTCACGCCACCAACGGAGGTCCCTTGCACCTGTCGGGCAGATTGCGCAGCATGCTCCACATCCTTCACAACGCATCTCATCAGTGACGCTTTTCTTCACTCCTGGTTCCACTTCAATCATTGAAACTGCGTCATATGGGCAGATGTCTGAATAGTGACAGAGGTCACATCCCACGCAGAGATCCTGGTCCACTTCTGCGGTCAACAGTTCAATTTCTACTGTTCCTAGGTTTAGTGGTATAGAAGCTTCACTTGCAGCTCCACGAGCCTGATTAACTGAATCACTCACATTCTTTGCGTAGGTAACACCTAGAAAGACACCTGGAACAGTTGTTTCCACAGGTCGGAATTTCATGTGCATTTCTAATAGGAATCCATCTTGCCCTCGATTGATTCCCATCGCCTTGACTAGCTCATTGACATCATGAGGTGCCTCAAGTCCTACTGCTAAAACTACCATCTCAGATTTGATCTTGATAGTTTCTTGAGAAAGTGTGTCATAGACAGTGACAATTGCTCCGGTACCATCAGGATTTTTCTCAACTGTCACTGGTTTCTCACGGACCCAGCGGAGATACGCTACTCCCTTCTGCCTATCCTCTCTCCACATTTCTTCCATTCCATTGGCAAATGGACGGATATGTTCCTTATACGCAGAGAATATCTTGATATCCGGGAATAATTCCTTGAGCTCATTCTGCATCGTTATCACTGCAGAACAACAAACCCTAGAGCAGTACCTATTGCCTTCTCCAGGATTTTGTCTCGATCCAACACAATGAATGAACACAGGATTCTTTGGAGCTTTCTTTAACTCTCCATTCCTTAGTTTTCTCTCAAGTTCAAGGGTAGTGATAACCTCTGGCACCTCTTCCCAACCATATTCACCCTTCTTGGGCTCATAGACATCTGTGCCGACTGCGATAACCATTGAACCGATACGATGCACGTCACGTTTTTTGGTTTCAACATTCTCTACTGTAATATCATAATTACCATATGACCCATCCCGTTTGACTACCTTTGAATTAAATAGTACTTGTATTCTCTTTTCCCTCTCTACTTTAGCGACTAAGTCACTGACAATATCTTTTGCAGACTCCATTTCTGGAAACAAACGATGAAGTTCATTCAACCTTCCGCCAAGCTGATTTTGTTTCTCAACTAAAATAACATCAAAGCCCTTTCGTGCAATGTCTAAAGCAGCAGTCATACCAGACACACCTCCCCCAACAACCATGGAAACAGGCGTGACCTTAACCCTCTTTAATGGAACAATCTCATTGTTAATTGCCTTCGCAACAGCACTTCGAATCATGTCCTGTGCTTTTTCTTGACGCAATTCACGTGGAACTTTTGTGTGAACAAGAGCTAGTTGTTCTCGGAGACCGACTGGACCAACTAGATAATATCCTGAGAGACCTGCTGCTTCCAAAGCACTTCTGAATGTCTGTTCATGTTGTAACGGTGAACAGGATCCGACAACTACTCGGTTTAACTTATGGTCCTTTATGGCTTGGGTAACAAGAGCCTGCCCTGGGTCACTGCACATGAAAATGTAGTCTGTGCTGTATACGACATTTGGTAAATCCTTCGCCCATTCTGCAAGTCCGGGAGAGGATATCTCATTACCTATTATTCCCCCGCAATGACATATGAATACGCCTACACGTGGTTCTTCAGTGATTTCTGCTGGGGGAACTTCAGGTGGAGCCTCTGGAGTTGGAACTGGTAAAATGGAATGAGCTGCCATTGCAGCCCCCTTCCCCTCATTGACAGAATCTGTTCCATCTCGAGGACCGTGCGCACATCCTGCTATGTAGATGCCTGGACGGTCGGTTTCAAGTGCGGCAACATTAGGATGCTTCTCCTTAAACCATCCTGCTTCAGTAAGGTCTATTTTGAGGACCTTTGCGAGTTCTTCTGAACCTTGACTAGGTCTGAAGCTTGAATTGAGGACAACCATTGATATCTTATCCAATTCTATGATTTCCCCAGTTTCAGTATCCTCCATTTTCACAAACAAGTCATGAGTGTCTGCGTCTTCTTGAATCTCCGATACCCTGCCTCGTATGAACTTGATACCTTGATTTCTCTGTGTGTCCCACAGGAATTCTTCCAGAGCTTTTCCAGCTGTTCTCATGTCCATATAGGTGTAGATAATCTCACAGTGGTCTTCAGGGTAGTGCATTCTCGTGACCTGAGCTAGTTTGCAACCGAATGAACAACATACTCTGTTGCAATGCTTGCTATAGCCACTGATGTTTTCCCTAACATCCCTGCTGCCAACACAATTCACGAACATTATTCGCTCGGGTTCCTTGCCATCTGACGGTCGTACCATGTGCGCATCTGTCGGACCAGTCGGGTGAGTCTGTCTATCATACTCAAGAGTTGTTACAACATTTGGAAATACTCCATATCCATATTCACCATAATCAAGAGGCTTGTATTCCTCGAACCCTGTTGCAACTATTATGGACCCCACATTCAATTCATAGACTTTGTCTTCATCATCATACATGATGCAGTCATTCGGACAGACAGAGGCGCAGGTTCCACAACCTATGCATGCGTCCCGATCAATAGTAGCGATAAGTGGAATCTGTTGCGGGAAATTCATGTAAATTGCCTTTCTAAGTGACAAACCAAAATCATACTCGTTAGGCACCTCAACAGGACATGACCTGATACATAGCTGACAGCCTGTGCACGTGTCTGGATTTACGTACCTGGCCTTTTGTCGTATTGTCACTGTGAAATCACCCTCTTTTCCAGTTACCTTCTCAACTGTTGCAAGAGGATGTATCCTGATGTTTCGATGTTTACCAACAAAAGAGGTGAGAGGAGTCATAACGCAGGCTGAGCATTCTAACGCGGGAAAGATCTTGTAGATTGCTACATAGTTCCCTCCAATATTCACAGTCTTCTCAATCATGTGTGCAATATGTCCGCCGTCGGCCAAACCAAGAGCTGCATTAATGCCAGCCATACCGCCTCCTATGACTAAGACATCTGTTGGCTTTGTCTTCTGTTGGGGTTTCTTTGCTGACTCACTGACCATGGGAGTATTCTCCAAGGCACTGTAGTTACAGAAGCCCCAGCGTGATGAACGATATAATCTTTCTGTCAGGGGCTTCACAGCGTTAACTATTTTATTTGGAACACGTGTTCTAAAGAGTACTATATCTTGAGCAATGTAAGAATGGTTTGAGGAGGATTAGCCTCCTCGTTTTTCTCAATCTTATGATGTTGTCTTCCTCAATTTTAGATATCCAAAAACCAGTACTGAAAAGACAATTGCAAGCAAGTACAGAATTATTGGAATCCAAAGGAACTCTAGACGCATAAGGTAGCTAAGGTTTCTCCCGTATCCCCCAAACTGAGTTGGCAAGTAAATCCAGATGAGAGACACAATGTAAGCCGCAATAACACCCCACCGTATTTCTCTCCGTACATCAAAAATGAAGATGTATGTGAACGCGAACATGAAAGCAAAGCCTGTTGCGAACATGACCCAGATTCCGATAGCCGCTTGTGATGCTGTGGTTGTTGCCACGATGAAGGCATGAATACCCACAAAGCTTTCCAACAAGACAATCCATCCCTTATTGATATGTACCACAGTGTATGCTAGTGAGATCTGAGTGAATAGAAGGAACATATAGAAGAACCCACTTATCAACTGAGGGTCATATGCCATTGGGTGGAACCAGAATGTGTATACAATGGCCCAACCTATGATGTAAGGATGGTTTCTCCTGAAAAAGCCCGAAACACGTGCAGTCATTGGTTTGCCCATCTTCTTACCCAGAAAGAGCCCCCGTCTTGGATTTTCAATAATGAGTATAATGACTAGCATCACAATGACTGAGCCCTGGCTTGTCCAAATTGGAACATCCTGTGCGAGTCCATCAAACCAGACATGAGTCTGGATAAGATGAAGTAGTATGAAAGAGAAGTTGATTATGAGTGCAACTAGGTTGTATCTTGTAAGTCCAGTTGTTGGTTTTGCACGAAGATGAGTCAGGTTCTTCTGTGCCCAATATATTACCCCCCAAAGTGAGAATTGATGCGCGAGATAGAAACTCCAAACAATGAACATTGTCATAAATTCACGAGATGGTAGTTTCCAAAAATACCATGCAGCTCCCTGATCTGGAAGTAGTGTAGAAAGTACTGGATCTAGACCTTTTCCTACAGCCCAGATTACTATTGTAAACATCACAGTGAAGACAAGACCACCCGCCCATACATAGTATGCTGAATTTACTTCCTTTTCTCTATTCTCTCTAATTTGTTCATTCTTAGTTGTTTCATCGATTTCAGTCAATGACATCCACTCTCTCGAAATAGAACCGCGCGTGTTAGTAAATGATTGATAAATGAACCGGTTGAGGTCATACATAGTGGACTCCGTTAATCACAAACATATCAGGCTACCTTCACCTTCTCTTCTCTCTATTTCTTTTTGGAAAAATATAACTCAGGCTAGGTGTCCTGGTTGCTTGGTGTCTATATGTCTAAAGAAAAGATACTGGCGATGCTTGAAACTCTTGGAGAAAAATTCGAAGATCCAAAGATTCAACGGCGTTTCAAGAAATACAATAAAACACTCCAGTTCATCTTTCCTGATATTGATACCAAGATGTTCATGAGGATTGGAGATGCTGAACTCCTTGAAGTTGCAGAGGGTGAAACCGATGCAGAGCTCCAAGTGACGATGGACTCACCCGTATTCATTGCGATTATTGAGAAAACAGAGAGCCCAATGGCTGCTTACTCTGCTGGTAAACTCAAGACCAAAGGTGAAGTACCAGACCTACTAAAACTACAGAAACTACTCCTCTGATTCTAGTTCCTTTTCAACAACCATTGTAACTACTTCACGCATCCGAGCCATCTGGTTTTTTACCTGTTCAGCTCCTTCTTTGGTTAGAACAGCAAAAGTTGTAGGTTTGAGATCAACAAATCGTTTTGAAATCCGAATCAGACCCAACTCTTCCAGTTTCCTGAGATGACTGGACAGATTCCCTGAGGTGAGACCAAGCTTCTTCTGCAGAACTGGGAATGTTGCATTTTGTGTGAAATAGAGATAGACCAGAATAGAGAGTCTAGTGGGGACCATAGTCTCACGGTCTTCCTCCATGAGCCCTACCAACGCTGATAGGAGGTCCCCATCAAGACTCACATCTATCCCTGTCCTTTACTCTCTAGAAGAAGTCGTTCAGAGGTGATGAGCATATAGATTCCCATCACATAGATTCCTCCCATATCAACGACTATCAGTAAGACATATGCAAGTTCTAGAATCAGAAACATCGGAATAATACTGAAAAAAACTGCAAGTGAAAAGTAAAGATGTTCTCGTGTGAAGATATCCGCCTCTACACTTTTTCTCCCAAGAACATAGTTGCTAAGAAAACCAGTGCCCATGATAATTTGTAAAATAGGTATGAAAAAGAGGCCATTGTTAGTTGAGAATGTTATCAGTGCAACAGTCACGATAGCAACCGCAAGAATCCCCCAAACTATGAAGGGAGCTCTTTGTCCCTCTTTTGGTTCTGGCTCTTTTGGGTATGATTGAGTTAGTGGTAATACTAGTCTAAAAGCCACTAACCATGAGAAGAATAAGCTAATTCCAACAAAAACGAGATTTACCAGTACTGGGTCAATAGGTCCAAGAAATTTTAACAGAGACATGTAGATTAGCGTGGCAAAAGATATTCCTCCAGCAATGATGAGGTAGACCAATCCAGAAACCCTACGAGCCACTGCCTTTGGATATTTATCAATGAGGTCAGTTAGCAGAAGTAGCTGCTTTGCTTTCTCGACCATATCTTCATCCGAAGAATCATTCTCTTGGTTCAAACAATCACCTCAGTATTGAATAACAAATTCACTTTCAAAACCCCCATAATAAATCTACTAGAAAAAAGGAGTGGAGTCCCGAGAGGGACTCCTAGCGAGAACCGAACTTCTCGAATAGAATGATTCCTACAGCAACAAGTAGGACACCAAGAATTGACACAATCGCTAAATTAGTCCAGATGACAGGAGTTGTTATTGGTGCACCTCTGAGGAATAGTGTAGTCACCGTATCGGTGAGGTACTTGCTGGGCATGAACTTTGCAATAACCTCGGTTGCGCCTCCCAATGGCATGAACGTTCCAAAGAACATCTGAGGCATGATGAATGCGAAGCTCACTCCCGTTGAAACTTCTGCGGACTTCGATATGGATGCTGCAATCAGTCCGAAACCGACTGCAACCAAGGAGAATGCTAAAGCAATCACAAAGGTGAACGCAATTCCTGCTGGTCCAGTTGCGGGTCTATATCCTATAGCAAACGATGAGGCTAGTACAAGTGCTACTTGAACAGCTGCTATGATCATGTAAGTCAGAGTCTGACTGACCATGTAGTCAGCTGATGAAACCGGTGTGGTTCGCAGTCTCTTCAAGAGACCTTCATCTCGTTCATAAGTCATAGATTGAGCCACAATCATTGTCAGGAAAATTGAAGCAAATGCAAATATGCCTGGAGCCATGAAGTCCCATTGAGAGAATGTGCTTGATTCAACCAATGCAGGACTTGAAATCTCGATTGGCAGACTCAAAGTCATTGCACCACTCCCAAACACTGTATTCATCAGAACTTGCTGTACAAGAGGAGGAACCGCCGATACTGCCATCATTGATCCACTGTCAACGTAGAGTCCAATGGTAGTATTTAACCAAGAACTAGGATCAATAGGAGATCCATAGTATGATACTATACTATCCCCAAACCCTTCAGGAATGACAATGAACGCATCGAGGTTACCTTGTAGAAGGGCAGACTGACCAGTTGCATTATTCTCATACGTATGAACAACAAAGACCTCGGAGTACGTGAGATTGTCAACAAAGGCCATACTCCAATCAGCTTGCGGACTCGTGGCATCCAGATTAAGGAGCCCTACATCAAAGCTTGTAGTTCCTCCATCTCCAATTCCACCAAAAGCAAGACCAAAGATGATGGTCAATACTATGGGGAATATTATCAGAAGAAAAAGAACAGCTGGTTCTCTGTGTGTTTTCTTCAGATCTTTCTTCACTAAAGATATTATTCTTCTTAGATTCATCTCTATGCATCCTCCCTCAGTTTCTTACCTGTTAGTTTCAGGAAGACTTCTTCCAGGTTCTTAGCTTGATGTGCTTCCATCAAGTCTGTTGGAGATCCAAGTGCAATCAGTTTGCCCTCGTCAATGATAGCAACTCTGTCACATAGCTCCTGAGCCTCCTCCATGTAGTGTGTTGTTAGAATGATGGCTTTACCCTGCATCTTCAACTCTCTAATATAGTCCCAGACTGCTCTTCGGGATTTAGGATCCATCGCGACAGTCGGCTCATCTAATAGAGCAATTTTAGGGTCATTGACTAACGCCATTAGCATACTGACCCTACGAATCATTCCACCGCTGTATTCCTTTGCTGGTCTGTTGATATGATCCTCCATACCAATTTTCTCAACAATGGAACTGACCCTGCTCTCGAGAACATCTTTAGGAACGAGATGCATATCACCCATGAGAGTGATGTTCTCTCTACCTGTTAGATGGGGATAGAACGCAGGTTCCTGAGGACAGACACCAATCACTTTTCGAATACTATCTGGGTCAAAGACAACATCATGTCCATCAACCGTTGCTGAACCATTGGTTGGCTCTAGAAGAGTATTGAGAATGTTTACTACTGTACTCTTGCCTGCACCATTTGGTCCGAGGATGCCAAACAGCTCGCCCCAACCAATCTCAAGACTGAGATTGTCGACAGCTGTGATATCTTCGAACCTTTTGGTCAGATTAGTTATTGTGATAGCAGATTCAGACATTGTAAATCACGTGTATGTACATGGATAGAATGAATATAAGACATGGACAATCTTTGAGGTACATCGTGGTTTGCGGCACAAACTAGTCTGTTTAGCATTAAATCGCTTAATGTTTAAAGGGACGAACCAAGTCTGTATGCATCTGAAATTGGAGGGTTTCCATTTGCGAGTTCTCATCACTGCTCCATTCACTGAATCAGGTATTCGGACTTTGCAGGATGCAGGTCTAGAGGTAGACCACAAAAGCTGGCTAGATACTGGAAAGCTCCACATGGGTGAGTCACTTCTTCAGACAATCAGGGATGGAAACTATGACATTGTCATAGTAGAGGGCGACGAGTTGAAAGAGGAGATACTCACTCAGATTGAGGTGAAGCTTGTTGGATCAGTCAGAGGAGATCCCAATAACATATCATTACAAGCTGCCACAGCAAGAAAGATACCTGTGATAGCAGTTCCCGGAAGAAATACTATTGCTGTATCTGAACACACCATTGCCCTGATGCTTGCTCAGGCAAGGAAGATAGTGGCTACAGAACGGTTTCTGAATAATGATTTCTTCGTGGATGACTTCAAGGACTTTGCAAATATGTACGCTCATCTCATGGGATTCGAGCTATTTGGTCGTACAGTGGGTATAATCGGGCTTGGCCAAATTGGGTTTGAGGTTGCTAGACGTTTGGAAGCCTTCGGGGTAGATATACTTGTTACCGATCCGTATGCAGATGCTGATAGAGTTAGGGACGTGGGTGGGAAACTGGTTGAACTTGATGAACTCCTGAAGAGCTCAGACATCGTTTCGATACACTGTCCATCAACTGACGAAACTCAAGGAATGTTGGGTACTAAAGAGTTTCAGATGATGAAAAAGACTGCAATTTTAATCAATACAGCTCGGGCTTCAATTATTGATGAGCGTGCACTCCGTGATGCTCTCTTGAATGGAACTATTGCAGGAGCTGGTTTAGATGTTTTTTCCATGGAGCCTGTTGATAGTGATAATGAGTTTCTTGAGTTAGACAATGTTACTGTGATGCCCCATATGGGTGGAAACACAATGGAAACTGTAAAACGTCAGTCAGATAGTATCGTGACTAGTATCCTAGCTTTCCTTAAAGGTGAGAAACCCTCGAACATCTTGAATCCAGAGGTCTATGATTAGAGGAATAATTATGGTGGTTGCTGCGATTGATGCAGGTACAACAGGCGTACGATGTATGATAGTCGATGCTAAAGGAAGGAGTCCTGGTATAGCTCGAACCTCCTGGGATTACATCACACCTCCTGATCTAGAAATTGCAAAGGAATTCAACCCATCCGACTTCTGGAAGCTTGTTTGTACAGTTATCAAGAGCGCCATCAAGAACTCTGGAATTAAGAAATCGGATCTCAACGCTGTAGCCACAACAAGTCAGCGCCATGGTCTTGTATTACTTGACTCAAATGGTAACGAGTTACATGGGTGCCCCAACATCGATGCTCGTGGCGCAATGACTCAGTATCTTATTGATGAATCTCTTGGAGAAGCTTATCATGAGATTACGGGATGCTGGCCTCCAATGATGTTTGCTCCTTCTCGACTAGGATGGTTTGAGGAGGAAAAACCCGAGATATATGAGAAAATTACTCATCTTCTTCCAATCTGTGATTGGATATCATTCAGACTCTCAGAAATTTATGCAACAGACACATCATCAGCAAGTGCTACTGGCTTACTTGATGTCCGAACCAACGAATGGAGTGAAGATGTTCTTTCAGCACTCAACATTGATCCTGCAATACTTCCTGAGATACGGAAAGTGGGTGAAGTAATCGGTGAGGTCACATCGACAGCAGAGAAAGAGTGTGGCCTTCCAAAAGGCCTCCCTGTTGTTCAGGGGGGAGCTGATACACATTGTGCCCTTCTGGCGAGTCAATCTCAAGTAGGTGAGATTACAGTCATTGCAGGAAGCACTACACCAGTAATGATGGTTATCGACAGTCCTATCTGTGTTTCTGACCAGAAGATTTGGACTGGTGCTCATATAATAGAGGGACAATGGGCTCTAGAAAGCAATGCAACTCTGACAGGAGCAGTACTTGAATGGGTGATAAGACTCCTTTGTGAAAGATCTCAGAACCCGGTGAAGTGTGTACGTAAAACATTCGATAAGTTGGATGAGATAGTTAAGGGAATTCCTCCAGGAAGTGATGAAACCTTCGTTTCCCTTGGTCCTAGTGTGATGGACTGTCAACAGATTACAGATGTGAAGCTGGCATCTATGATATTTCCCCAACCAGCTTTACCACAAGTTATTCCTCTTAATTCCTCTAGAATGATTCATGCAGTCCTTGAGAATATCGCCTTTGCAATGCGAGGAAATGTCGAGCAGCTGGAGAAATATGGTCAATCAACTGGTGTAAAGACAGTTGGGGGTATGTGCCAATCAAAGACCTGGCCACAACTCTTGGCAAATGTGTTGAATAGACCTATCAAAACACCTATTCAGGTTGAAGGTAGTCTCCTTGGAGCTGCTATTTGTGCATGCGTTGGAGCTGGCTATTACTCATCTTTGGATGATGCTTCTAACGCCATGGTGCGTTGGAAACAAGTATTCCGACCTGATGACCGTGCAGCGCAGTATGATCGATACTACTCTCGATGGAACGAAATTACAGGTCAAGGTGACTGAAGTGTATGAGAAGGAGAAGAAAGAACTATTGGACATTTGTCTTGAGATGATAAAACATGACCTCGTAATTGGGTCTTCTGGGAATGCGAGTCTTAGGGTTGGAGATCACGTTGTTATCTCTCCGAGCTCAGTTCACTACACCGAAATGACAATTGATGATGTGGTCGTCATTGATTTGGAAGGTAATGAAGTCGAGGGGACTAGAAATCCCAGTGTCGAAACACCAATGCATCTTGAGATTTATAGGACCCGCAATGATGCATTGGCTGTAGTCCATACCCATAGTATGTGCGCATCTGCAATGGCAATACTTCATGAAAATCTCCCTCCAATACTTGATGAGATAGTGCCAAAATTGGGCGCTGGGATACGAGTCAGCAAGTATGCAATGCCCGGTACAAAACAACTTGGAAAGAATGTTGTTGAAGTCTTAAAGGATCGGAGTGCAGCACTTATTGCGAATCATGGTGCAGTATGTTTGGCAAAGAATCTGAAGGATGCTCTCTTCCTCTCAATTCTTCTAGAACGAGCCTGCAAGATTTACCTGACCGCAAAACAAGCGGGTACACCCATAGAACTTCCTGAAGATGTTGTTGAAGATGAACAGGACACATGGGAGATGATGAGGGACTTCTGAGAGTGATTGGATGACTGGCTACATGGGTCGACTTCTGGTTGTTGACTTATCGATTGGGAAGGTTACTACACTAGAAACGCCTCCTACCATTTCAACTAAGTTTCTTGGCGGAAGTGGGTTTGCATCAAGATTCCTTTACCAACATCTCGACCATAGTGTTGATCCACTTAGTTCTGAGAACATGCTCCTGTTCATGACGGGCCCTCTAACTGGAACACTTGCTCCATGCACTGGTCGTCATGTTGTATGTGGAAAATCACCTTTGACAAACCTTTGGGGCGAGTCTCATGTTGGTGGCCATTTTGGGGCATTCCTAAAATTTTCAGGATTTGATGGAATTCTGATTAAGGGAAGAGCTGAGAGTCCCGTAACCTTGCATATTGATAGTGGAAGTGCATCATTACTCCCTGCCTTGGAATTGTGGGGAGAGATGACTGGACCAACTCAAGAAATATTGAAGAATGAACATGGTCATGTTCAGGTTGCCTGTATAGGACCTGCAGGTGAGAATCTTGTCAAGTTCGCAAGCATTGTAACCAATGAGAGAGTTTCTGCCCGATGTGGTCTTGGAGCTGTAATGGGCTCCAAGAAGCTAAAAGCTATAGTTGTTGGAGGTAATTCCAAACCAGTTCTTCATAGCCCTCACGAGTTTCAAAAACTAGCGAATGAGTCAAGAAAGATCCTTGGTGAGGCGATGTCTATGCTAAGTGACCAAGGAACATCGATGTATGTTGATATCGCCATGATGTTCAATGACATGCCAATCAAGTATTTCCAAGAGATTGAGTTTGATGATTCTGAACTGATTAATGCGAAATCCATGGAGGAGATATTGACCGGGCGTTCAGCATGTTACTCATGTCCGATAGGCTGCGGAAGAAAGGTCACGATTCCTGAGTATAAACTGATTGGCATTGAAGGTCCAGAATATCAAACTCTTGCCTCATTTGGCTCGAACTTACTGATTTCTGACCTCAAAAAGATAGCACGCATGAACCATCTCTGCAACCAGTATGGGATGGATACAATTAGCTGTGGAAGCACTATTGCATTTACAACGAATCTCTGTGATATAGGAAAAGCAGACTATGGGCTCACTTGGGATGATCCTGATGGAGTCATTGAAACAATCCATGCAATAGCAACAAGAAAGGGATTGGGTGACATCTTGGCTGAGGGGGCTGTTTCAGTTGCTAGAAAACATTCGGCTGAGGACATTGTGCTACATGTGAGGGGTATGGAGATTCCAAATCATGACCCCCGTGCTTTCTCAGGAATGGCAACAGTCTATACCATTGCTTCTCGAGGAGCATCCCATATGGAGGGTGACATGTATTCAGTTGATATGGGACAGGAGTTCCGTCAACTAGGAATCAATGCAGGGGATCGATTGGAAAATGAAGGCAAAGGGATGACCGCAGCTAGACTTCAGGATTTCAGAGCGTTCTTCGACTGTGTGATAATGTGTCAATTCGCCATTGTTCCTCCCGAAAGAATCATTGAACTATTAAATCTGGCAATTGGGTCCTCCTATAAACTTGAAGACATTCTGAAGATTGGTGCCAGAGCTGTCACAATGAAACGACTCTTCAATCTTAAGTGCGGGCTGAAAACCGAGGATGAGAAATTACCAAAACCATTACTGATCCCTCACGCTGAGAGTGTCACAGATGATTTCGTACCTGATGTTGATTCACAGTTAGACGAATATTATGAATATCGAAAGTGGGACCGAAAAACAGGCCGGCCTTCTGCTGAGGCACTTAGGAAATTAGGTTTGAGCAATCTCTAGTTCCTAATCCGATAGTTTATTCCGTGTATCGTTGCGCTCGAAGTACTGGTGGTCGTTATTCAGACAGTTGATGTTCTAGTGACTCAGATATTCCTATTCTATGGTTTTATTGTCACAGGCTATCTCATTGCTCGATTGTCTGGAAAGGGAAAGAGCATTAACAAGAATCTGACCACGTTGCTCATCAATGTTCTAGTCCCAATCCTCATTTTTTACACGTTTGTGACAGCAACACCTACATCACTTTCAGAAATTCCAATCTTTCTAACGATTACACTCATTATTCACCTTCTTGGGCCTGTACTAATCAATCTACGATTTCGAACAATAGAAATCAGTGATCAGACCAAAGGGGCACTCTATATCTGTTCTACATTCAACAACGCTCTCTTTGTCCCACTTCCAATAGCTCTGATGTTCCTAGGGTCAGGCGCAATTTCATTCGTCGTAATGTTTTCACTAACACAAATGGTCCTTCTTGCAACCCTCGGGTCTTTCATGGGTGCCACTTTTGGGAGCAAAGGGACTGAATGGAAAAAGATTGCAAAAGATGCAGTCACATTTCCACCATTTCTAGCAGCAATACTCTCTGTGTTTCTAGTAGGACTTAACCTAGAACTTCCAACAGACTTGGCACTAGTCTTATCATACAATTCCCCAATCACAACATATCTCGCACTAGTATCGGTTGGTATCGGTATTGGTGTTAGATTCTCTCTTGCTGAATTGAGAACAGCTATGAATGTTGTTGCAGTTCGTCAGTTTATAATACCTCTATTGGTTCTGCCAATTATCCTATTATCGACCTTATCACAAATTCCACTTCAGGTTCTCATTCTCGAATCTCTTATGCCCCCTGCAATCCTGACAGTAGTCTACGCTTCTGGATTTGATCTAGATGTAGAAATTACCTCAACAAGTGTGACCATAGGCACACTCCTTTTGCTACCTGTAATTCCACTTCTTCTAGTACTAATGTGACACTCAATCCATGCGCAAACTGAAGGCATATATCGATTGCACCCTTTTCAAAATGCGATAGTGATTACTTTGAATGACCGTGAATCTGAGAAGTCAGACAATCCAGAAGCCATCAAGAAGTCATTAGATGATATAGTCCACAAGCTCGACCAAGATGCTAATGCAAGCAAGAGTTGGGGCGCGTCAATCACATCAAATAAGGAAGAATGGGAGAAACTGAAGAAACAGATTCACGAACGTCAGAAAGCCCTCAAACAGCTTGTGACTGATAAAAAGGCTGGAATTATTGGTGTTGATGAATTTGATGAGAAGTATAAGAAACTCCAAGATGAGCTGACTGAGTTAGAATTTGCTGTATACAACCTGAGACTGGGTACAAAAGTTCAATGAATCTCTATTACTTCTCTTCTCTTGCTCGTACTATCAAGAGCACTGTTTCAATGACAACAAGAATACCGAGAACACCGGACGTTGCTGCAAGACCAATATTCAGCGTATTGTCAACAATCTCCTGTGGTCCTTGCTCTATACCACTAATCAGAACGTCTAGGTTATAGTTCATCATCCAGAGATAATTTGATTCTGCAAAGAAGATGGTCTTCCACCAGATAAGGATGCCACCATAGTCTGCTTGCAGTTGGTACGCAAACTCCCCACCAGACTGCAATTTAGAAATATCTGAACCGATGATCAGGTTAACGCTACCGTTTTTGAGAGCTTGTTGAACATCATAAAGCATCGGTCCTGATATGGTGATCTCTTCGACCTGAAGGACCGCGACTGGTGTCACTCCAAATGCTTCTGCCACATATGCCTCAGCAGGGAACACAACCACTGCCTGCATGCCTGAGAAACCATAATCCTCACTAAGAATTCCTATCTTCTCCTCGAATTCATGAATAGCTTCTTCAAACGCATCAAAGTTCGAATTCAATTCACTGGCATAGGTTGAATTCAGTGATATCAATGCTGAACGTGTGGCATTAGCAACAGCCAATGCATTGCTTGGGAGTAACCAGAAACCATGTGGATTTCCTTCGTTATCGTCTTCTCCTCCCAACCCGCCACCTGGCATCGGCGAGAGTTCTGCACCAAAATCATCATAGTTCTCCACCGCTCCCGCATCGTGATATGTGATGTATGGGGTCGAGGTCTGATTTGCAAGATCCTCCTCCCAATGAAAATGACCTGTGAAGACAAGTAGGTCTGCATTATTTGCAATATCGAGGATTTCTGGAGTTATTGTGAAAGCATGAGGATCTGCTTCTTGCTTCATCAGGACTGTTGTGTTGTATATGGTCCCTCCAATCCCCTGAACAATCCCTGCAAGAGACGTGACTGAAACTGCAATGATTCCTTCGACGGTCGGCTGTGCTTGCACATCAATCGTTACCTCACTCATGACAAAAGGCAACAATAACAGAATCAATGGAATGAGTACTGCTTTCCTCCGCATCAGAACAATCGCTCCTATCCATCATCTAGCCAAATCCTTAATAATAATTTTGAAATAGTTACTAACAGTAGGGCTGTTTTCTATGGCGAAGTTGAGTGACAAACCTAAACCTTCTGTCATTGCTGTGTCCATGACAGAATCTGACCTTGAAGAACTAGAAACACTCCTCAAAGAGGGTGAATTTGCTAATCGGTCCGACTTGGTCCGCCATGCTGTTCAAGCATTATTATCTGAACATAGGACAATAGAGAGTGTAACGGGGATTGTCACTGCTGTCATCACCGCACTCTATTACAAGAAGGGACATGGGCAGAACATCAGGACAGTTCAACATGAATTCAAAGACATCATTTCCGCTACAGTACATTCTCATACTAGTGATGGTAGTTGTGTTGAAGTGATGATTATTACAGCGAATGCTGATGTGGTGCGTGGTTTCCTCAAAAAATTACGTGCGCAGAAGAAAGTTCTCAAAGTTGAGGTCAGCCTAATAGGAGGAAAGAATTGATGGCTTCGGTTCCCTTGCTGGAAGCTAATGACTTAGCGGTACGTTATCCCAATGGTGAGCTAGCTCTTCATAACGTGACTTTTCAAATTGAATCACCAAGCTTCATGGCAATCATTGGTCCTAATGGTTCTGGAAAATCAACTCTGGTCAAAACTTTCCTGGGACTCATTAAACCTTTCAAAGGGCACATCAGGGTCAATGGTTATGATTCGGTGAAAAACTCTGGAAAGATTAGAAAGATAGTGAGGTATGTTCCACAACGAGATCGAATTGAACTCACAGTTCCCATGAAGGTGAAGGACATCGTCTTAATGGGTCGGCTTCTGAAGAAACTACCACCACGATTTGCTTCATCGAAGGATATCAAAAGGGCCAAGGAAGCCTTAGAGCAGGTAGACATGGCTGACCTATGGGACAGACCTTTTCCAGAGCTCTCAGGAGGGCAACGCCAGAGGGTGCTTGTGGCGAGAGCACTTGCCAGTGAGGGATCAATTCTAGTTCTTGATGAACCTCTGGCAGGGACAGATGTGGAGAGTCAGGACCTCATCGTTGAGGCTTTGGGAAGATATCACAAGGAGAACGATGTGAGCATAGTCATGGTCACACACGACCTCAATCCAATTCATACTTTAGTTCAGGATGTCTTACTTCTGAAGAATACCGTAATTGGGATTGGAGAGCCATGTACGGTTATGGATCCTGATTTAATGAAAAAAGTGTACGGTCCAACTGCAAGGATTGTTGAATATTCAGGACATCGTTACTGCATGACTAAAGATTCAGGAATTGATCGGCATGATTGAGATTATTCAGCTAATTCTAGACAGTCCTTTCCTCCAACGAGCTATTGTTGCATCAATTCTAATCGCCATAGTAGCAGCTGCCAGTGGGACTTTCATGGTATTCCGGGGACTTTCATTCATGGCATCTGGTGTTGCTCATGCTGCCTTAGGTGGAACTGCGTTAGGAATATTCCTACAGGATACGGGTCTAGTTCCATGGTTTAATCCAATTTTAGGTGCTTTACTTTTTAGTGTATTAGTAGCCGTTTTCACAGGTTATGCTGGAGAATCAGGAATAACACAAAAAATGGAGGTGGCTGTGGGCGTTTCTTTTGCTCTCTCAATGAGCATTGCAGTATTTTTGATGTACTACATTCCTCCATACCGTGTTCCTCAGATATGGGGCTATTTGATAGGTGACATTCTGCTTCTGAACAATCTTGATGTCATCATGTTAGCAAGTACTGCAGTTCTCCTTGGATTTATCACATTGATGTTCAACAAGGAATTTGTGTATGTCAGTGTTGACATGGAAGGTTCAGTTGCACACGGGATGAACGCACGTGCATATCATTATCTCATGCTCATTATTTCAGCGCTAGCCATTGCACTTGCCACGAAGGCAGTTGGTGCAATTCTGGTATATGCAGTAATGGTCGCTCCTGCAGCAGCAGCAAATGAACTTGTTAGATCTATCCGGGGAATCATTTTTGCAGTCTTTGTAATTGCTCTTGTTGCTGAATTAGTTGGTATAGCAACATCGTTTGTTGTATTTGTATCCCCAAGTGCTATCGCAGGCATTCTGGCTGCTCTATCATACCTACTAGCTCTACAGATTAAACGAGTACGTGAAAGGGTCCATGTGGAACTTGATGAGGGTCCAATCGAACCTCAAGATGTAACTATGAAACAGTTGATGACTAATGTGGAGCATGACCATACGCATGACCATTGAACCAATCATTGATAATATGACACGTTGAATCGGTCGGTATGTTTAAGAGTGAAACGTAAATCCTCGAGTTTCAAGGTCGGTGCGAAGAACAGTGAGCGATGATATTCCTGAAAGAAGCGATATGCTGCGCTCTACCATAATTACGGTACTACTCACTGTAGTGTTCATAATATTGGGATTAGCATTCTGGGCGTGGTCCTCTCCAGATGTTATTGATTCAAGTCCTGTTGGTGCAATAAATGAGCTTAATCCTGCTCTTACTGTTCTCATTGAAGTACTTGTAATGCTAATGGTTTTCATCTCTCTCTCAGTAACAGTCATCAATCTGAGGTTGATATTGACAAATATTCGTGCTGGTTGGCTTGAGGTTATTATTCTCGTTATTTTCATCGCAATAATGGCAACTGCTATGTTTGGTCTCTTTGTTGGAGCAGCAACAGTAGTTCTCTCTCTTGGGTTTGTAGTCTATCTCTACCTTCTTCAAGAATAAAGTCTACTTGTTATGGCTGGACTTTATCGGTCTTAGCAAAGATTCGGATGCACCAGAAGCTTTATGAGCATAGGTCTTGGTTTTCGAGTTAGAGCCTAGTGGCAGCGATGCCTCGGGCTGGTAGCAAAGTAGTCTTCTCAACTCTTCGGAATTGTTAGATTGAATGTCTTCGAATAGTTCTGACTTCCGTTTTGTTCTGGTGATTGCTTGGAGGAAGATACTGTGTTTGGGATCTCTGGCGCTGGTTATGATATGAGTACCAGCATCTTCAGTCCTGATGGACGAATATTCGCTGCTGAGTATGCAAAGAAAGCAGTTGAACAGGGTGCTACTTCAATAGGGGTTCTTGTGGACGACGGGATTATTCTTCTTGCTGAGAAGAAAATACAACCACTTCAAGAGCCTGATAGTGTGGAGAAGATTTCGAAGATTGATGAGCATGTTGGAGTTGCAACATCTGGTTTGATGGCTGATGCCCGAAGACTGATTGCAGAAGCACGAGTCAAGGCGCAGTCATATTGGTTAACATATGAGGAACCTGTTCCAGCTGAAGTTTTGGCTGAACATATTTGTGATTTAAAGGCACAATTCACTCAGGGAGGCGGTGCGAGACCCTATGGTGTTGCAATGATATTTGGTTCAGTTGACCATGATGGTTCCCCCAAACTATATGTCACAGATCCAGTGGGCACATATTGGGGCTTTCTAGCCTCTATCATCGGAAGAGGTGCTGCACGAGCTGGTGAATACCTCGAACAGAGATACAATCGAAAGTTGAGTCTTGACGAAGCCATTGAGATAGCACTAGGTTCCCTCCGTGAGGCCACGGAAAAGGAACTGACAGCAGACAATGTTGAGATAGTAAAAATCCCAGTGAAGACTCGCACTTTTGAGAAACTGTCTGATAATGAGATTATGGGATTCCTCAAACCTACCAGGCCCAAAAAGGACTAAGAGTTGACTTATGATGAGTGGTGGAGGATCTGGTCGTAAAACAGGCGAAAAATGGATTGATCTTGATGCAGTAGTCATCGGAATACAAAAAGGTCACCTTCGATTCGAACTGTTCGTAGATCCAAATCTGGCATTTGATTACCGTCGCGGTGAAGATATTCCCCTTGAAGAAATTCTAAAGTCATTCGAAATCTATGAAGATGCAAGACGCGGTGAACATGCAACAGACAGTCTTGTTAAAGATGCCTTTGGGTCTGATGAGATTTTTGACATTGCTCCAGAGATAATCAAACAAGGTGAATTCCGATTAACACACGAACAGAGAGAACAACTTGTTGCAGAAAAGACAGAAACCATCATAGAACATATAGCCAAGCGTGCTATGAACCCCCAAACCGGACATCCCCATCCACCTGATAGAATACGACAGGCTATGGAGGAAGCGAAGGTCCATGTTGATCCTTTCATCAGTGTGGATGAGCAGATTCCCACTGTTGTGAAAGCGCTCCGTGTGATAATACCTATCTCATTTGAGAGTGTGAAACTTCAAATCACTCTACCTGCCTCATTCTCTGGTAAAGGTTACAATATGGTTGCAACTGCTGGTGTGATTAAATCTCAATCATGGGGTCAAGATGGGTCTTGGACTGGGCTTGTTGAGATTCCTGCGCAGAAAAGACAGGAACTCTATGATGAACTCAATAAGCTGACGAAGGGGCAAATAAGAATCGAAGTCGTCAGATGAGTGGAAACAAAGTATAATGAATTGAAAATCATAAAGATTACAAAATGAGGGATTGAATAATTGGCAGTATATTTTCAGAAACGAGAAGTAGTGGTCCCTGGTCAGTTACTCGCAGAGGGTAGATACCGAGCCTCTTTTGGCACTTATGAAGAGGGTGGTAAAATATTCTCTTCACTCGTGGGTTTAGCAGAACTCAGAGGAAACACTGTGAAGGTGGTAGCTCTTGAGGGTGCCTATATCCCAAAAGATGGTGATCTAGTAGTTGGTACAATAACTCTAGTGGCTGGTAACAATTGGAAAGTAGACATTGGTGGACCGTATGGTGCATCCCTTCATGCAAATAATGCGTTGAGGAGACCTTACTCTGATGATATCTCTGAATACATGGATATCGGAGACGTGATTGCAGCTGAAGTGATTGCTTTTGACAGAGGAAGTGGTCCATTCCTTGGGATGAAAGGACGTGGACTTAGAGTTCTCCAAGGCGGCATGGTTCTAAAAGTGAGTCCTGCTAAAATACCCCGGATAATTGGAAGAAGAGGGTCTATGATAAACATGATCAAAGATCACTTGAACATCCAAACTATGGTGGGTCAGAACGGACGAATTTGGATACGTGCTCCTAGCACAGAGGTTCTCAGACTAGCAATTAAGGCATTTAGAACCATTGAGGATCAAGCGCACACATCCAAACTCACTGACCGAATTAGTGAGATGCTTACGGAAGAAATGGCAAAGATCAAGGGTCGCAGTGAGCTTGAACAAGAACCTGAAGAAATCAGTGTTTCCGATGAAACTTCTGAGGCAGAGGTTGCTGAAACAGAAACACCCGATGAGGTGGAATCCGAATCAAAACCTGCATCCGAACCCGAACAAGAACCGGAACCTGAACCAGAGCCTGAAACTGTGACTGAAGTTGAAGAAGAGAAACCAACAGAGGTCGAGGCTGAGGCTAAAGAAAAAGATGAAGAAAATGATAAACAGACAGAGGAAGTGAATGACGAATGAGTCCTGAAGTAAAGCCCGATTTTTTGATTAGTCCAGAGGGTTTGAGGATAGATGGTCGAAGACCTGATGAATTACGACCGATTGAGCTAAAGGTTGGAGTGCTCAAACAAGCTAATGGTTCAGCATCCATCCGACAAGGAAAAACCTACATCATCGCAGGTGTATATGGTCCGAGAGAATTACATCCAAGACACCTGACATTGAACGATAGGGCATATTTACGAGTTGAATATCGGATGGCAACATTTTCTGTACCCGACAGAAAGCGGCCAGCTCCATCTCGAAGAGAGAAGGAGATTTCGATGGTAATTGCGAATGCATTGAAACCTGCACTATTTCTTGAGGAATTTCCGAAAGCAGTAGTGGATGTCTTCGTTCAAGTTATACAAGCAGATGGTGGTACTCGTTGTGCAGCAATCAATGCTGCATCCTTAGCACTGGCAGACGCAGGAATTCCAATGAAAAGCCTAGTACCTGCTGTTGCAGTTGGTAAAGCTGATGGAAAACTCATTGTAGACCTTGGTGATGAAGAAGACAAGTACGGTCAGGGTGATGTGCCAATGGCAATTATACCTCTCACAGATGAAATAACCCTTCTTCAACAGGATGGATCGTTCACTCGAGGAGAACTCATGGAAGCAATGCAGATGGGAATTAATTCCTGCAAATACCTTCACGAACTGCAAAAAGAGGCACTTCGTAGGGAGTATGTAAAGAAAGCACCTGATGATGGGGACGACGACGAAGATGATGATGACTTCGACGATGATCTAGAAACAGATCTTGGCGAAGCCGCCTTGATGGAGGATGAGTAGAATGGGTGATTACAGCTCTGAAACAATTAGTCATATTGATCGTGAGTTTATTGCAGACCTTCTTCGCAAGGGAGAACGACTTGATGGTCGTGCATTCAATGAATATCGAGAGCTAGAGATTGAAACCAATGTAGTACCAGCAAAAGCTGAGGGCTCAGCTTTAGTCAGACTGGGCAATACCTCGGTTGTTGCCGGTGTGAAGGTTCTTGTAGGCGATCCTTATCCGGATTCTCCTGATGAAGGAGTAACCATGGTTACAGCTGAGATGTCTCCTATCGCATCGCCGTTATTCGAACTTGGCCCCCCAAAGGAAGATGCCATCGAGCTGGCTCGAGTTGTAGACAGGGGTGTAAGAGAGTCTGAGACTGTGGATGTTAAGAAACTCTGCATTGAAGAAGGCAAAAAAGTCTACATGGTATTTGCAGATGTATACCCGATGGAGTACGATGGTAACCTCATTGATGCATCATCCATTGCAGTTAATGCTGCTCTACTCACTACCAAGTTTCCTGAGATGAAGTGGGAAGAGAAAAATGTTGTAGCCACTGGTGAGATATTGCCTCTACCCGTCAACAACATTGCAGTTGAGCACACAGTAGCGAAAATTGAGGACAATCTAATCCTTGATACTATCCTGAAAGAGGAGTTTGCTCAAGACTGCAGATTGACAATGGCTGTCGATAGGGATGATAACTTCACTGCTATGCAAAAAGGTGGCGGATCCGGTCCAATGTCCTTAGAACTTGTAGACCAGGCTATGGAAATGGCTCTTGAAGTTCACAAGGACATTCATAAGGCAATCGAAGAAGCCGTAAAATCAGCAGAATAGACAAAACTGGATGGTTAGGGCACAATCCTAATCATCTACATTCTGCGGGCAAATAGATATCCTAATAAGAAAAACTGCTGGGCGACTGATAGGTTCCAGCAGCCTATAGACAAGGAGACCAGAAAATGGCACGAACCAAAAAAGTTGGTAGCACAGGAAGATTCGGATCTAGATATGGTGCCAAATTACGCCGCAGAGTCCTTGATATCGACAACCGAAGGAAGGAACCAACACGTTGTCCAGCTTGTGCTACAAAAGCTCTCAAGAGACAAGCTGTAGGCTTGTGGAAATGCAGCAAATGCAACCTGCTTTTTGCTGGCGGAGCTTATGTTCCTTATACTGACGCTGGTAAAGCAGCAAAGAGAGCTATTGCCCAAAGAGTTTCGGGTGACTTTCTTGCACTTCGAGATGATGAGGAAATTGAAGATGTTGTTGACTTCCTCCCCAATGTTGAACGAGAGGAGATTGAACTTCAGGCAGAAACGGTGTCTGAAAACGACACAGAATCTCCTTCTGAAGAAGAGTAACTATTTTGCCAACTTTACTGATTACCACATCTCGGAAGACTTCCAATCGAGTGCGTTCCTTTGCACGGGATTTATGGACAGTACTTCCCGGTTCTGAACGATTCAATCGGGGGAGCATCGGGCTTACCGAATTAGCAGCAAGAGTTGGTCAATCTGGTGCAAATGCATCTTTAGTGATATCAATGTGGAAAGGTAATCCCAGCCTTCTCATTTTCATGAATGCTGTAGGGGAGGAGATTGTTTCCATAAAGATTGAGAGTGCCAAGCTCCGACGCGAAATCACTCCAGCTAGGAACAACAGGATCGCACGAACTGCAGGAGTTTTCGTAAAGACTGGAAGTAGTGTTAAGACCAAAGAACTTGGGAATCTCCTCGCTTCTTTTCTAAACCTTGAATTGCTTGAAATTGTCTCTCCTGATGATATTAATCATGAAGATAACTCATCATTAATTTGGCTGGAAGACATGCCTTCTGGTAAGATTCTTTGGACTCACTATCTATCTGGAAAAGGTGTTGAAATCGGTCCACGGATCAGAGTGAAATCGGTTTGGAGGAAGGAATAGGATGAGCTCAAAATTAGTTGTGGGGAAATCAGTGATTGAGATTCCTCTCGAGTCAATAGAAACTGCGGAAATACTACTTGCAGCTCTCTTACCTGAAACTGAATCAGGTCCTTCAGATAGGGCCACAACAACCGTATCATTACGTGAATCCGTTCTAATAATAGAGGTAGAGGCAGAAGATCTCACAGCATTACGTGCAGCAATGAATTCATTCATTGCATGGGTTTCTGCATGTGTCAGATCACTTGAGCAAGTGGATTAACACAGACAAAGCAAAACGCTTAAGTCCCAACTAATAAGGCGCAGTCTGAAATGAGCCCTTTATGAAGAGAGGAGATCGACAATAATGGCGCAGAACATCCCCCCAGAATTGGAGAAAGACCTTAGGAAATACGATAATCTGAGGCGTCAGCAAGAAGCATTTGCCAACATGGTTGAAAATTACAAGGAACGGGTCAGACAACTGAATGAAACCTTAGAAAATCTGAAGAAACAACCTGATGATACGGTAACCTACAAGGCTGTTGGTCAGGTCATGTTCAGAGTGGAAAAGCCTGCTATGGTTGATGAACTCGAGTCTGAAACCAAAAGCCTCCAGAAAGGTATTGAGCAAGCAGAGAAGAAACTTGAAACTCTAACACCAGAACTCACCGAACTTCAGAAGACCATTCAACTTGAGCTTTCTAAGCGAAATCTCCGTCTCCAGTGAGAATGATGAGTCCTACAATTAGTATAGGACTTCCTGAACTGTCTGAGGAAGTCATTGAACATCTAACAGAGGAATGCGAGGAACAGATTAGCAGACTCATTTTGAAGAAGATTCCTGAGAAAAGTATTGATGTTCTATTTGTTAGCTGTACATTGGACCTCATGGATAATCAACTAGACTTGGATGTCCAGCTTGAGATACGCCAACTGTTCGATACTGGTCATTCACTTGATGATTTGCTGCAAGAGGCTACAGATTTTGGAGTAGAATGGCTTGAGAATCAGCTGGCGGAGATGAAGAAACAATGAGTCTTGTGTCCCTTCTGAAAGGTTCTAAGAAACCACTCATTATGGGACACCAGAACGCCGACCCTGATGCTATATGTGCGATGATTGCTTTTGCCAGACTCTATAAGAAAATTAATCCGGATGGCACCTACCAACTAGCTGCAGATGATATCAGCCGTTTGTCTAATCAGGTATTGAGTACCTTCGCACCTCAGACAGAGATAACAAGTACTCCTGAGTCATCTCATGACCTTCTCATTCTTCTGGACACCAATAGTAGATTCCAACTTGGGAGTTCTCTTCAAGATATTCCTAATAATCCTAGCATGACCGTTGTCATTGATCATCATGAACGCACTCCTGAGATTGATAGTATCTCGGAACATCAAATCGTGAGTGAGGAAAAGTCATCCACATGTGAGATTATTGCCAAGATCTACTCTGACTTTGGTATCCAGATTGACCAAGACACTGCTAATCTATTACTGACGGGTATAATTTTTGATACGCGTCGGTTCTTCTATGCAGACGTTGGAACGCTATCGACAGCAATTAATCTCATCACTGCAGGTGCTGACTATGAACGGTGTGTTCGTTCTCTTATAATCAAACCAGACAGGTCGGAAAGAATTGCCCGACTAAAAGCTGCAGGTAGGGTGAAGGTACATCTTGTTGGTGACTGGATCTTGGCTCTTTCAAAGATCAATGCATTTGAGGCAAGTGCCTGCAGAGGACTAATCGAACTAGGAGCAGATGTTGCAATTATTGGTGGAAGTCCATCTAAGGATGTTGTTCGTTTCAGCTCTCGCAGTACTAGAGAGTTCTCCGAAAGAACAGGAATCAGTCTTGGTTCTGATATAATGGAGCCAATCGGTGAATTAATCGAGGGTAAGGGAGGAGGTCATGCTAATGCGGCAGGCGCCAATGGGAAATGTAACCTAGAGAAGGCTATGGACCATTCGGTAGAGCTCATTAGGGGGGCTGTTGAAGCAAAGACCAGGTCTTCTGGGAATCAGTCATAGGAGGATACCAGTATGCCCTTGATAGAGTTCGTAGATTTCAGTTTCAAGTATCTGGGAGCGGACTCTCTGGCTCTGAGGAAGATAAATCTCAGTGTTGATGAGGGCGAATATATTGTTGTCACTGGACCAAGTGGCTGCGGGAAGACAACATTGTGTCGAGCAATGAATGGTTTGGTCCCCCAGTTTCATCGTGGTTACATAGCTGGAAACGTCATAGTTGATGGCAAGAACACTCGGGAAAACAATGTAGCAGAACTTGCTCCTACTGCTGGATTGGTTTTTCAACAACCAGAAAACCAGCTTGTGACACTTAATGTTGAACGGGAGATTGCTTTTGGCCCGGAGAATCTTGGTATTGAGCCAGATGAGGTGCGTCGAAGGGTTGAGGAACTGATAGATATGTTGGATTTGGACCACCTACGAGATAAACATCCCCATGAAATGTCCGGTGGTGAACAACAGCGTGTGGCCATGGCGGCCACATTAGCACTCAAACCAAAGGTGCTAGTTGCTGATGAGCCAACCTCCAATCTGGACCCGCAAAGTGCCAAAACGATTCTTGAGTTGATTTCAGATTTAAACAAGCGTGACATGACAGTTGTTCTTGTTGAGCATCGACTTGACCTTGTATCGAAGGATGCATCACGAATCATCTTGATGGACAAGGGTTGTATAGTTGCAGATGGTGAACCAAGAGAAGTGCTGACTATGGATCGTTGCCAAGAAATTGGCATTGGAGTTCCCAAAGCAACTCAACTCTATAAACGACTTAGAAACCACGGAATCAACCTCACCAAAGTGCCACTCACAGGTGCTGAACTAGCCGAACTTGTTCAGGAGGTCAACCAGAGATGATACTCCTGGAGAATGTGCATTTTGCCTATGATGGCCTTTACACAGCTTTGCGAGGTGTATCTCTCCAGATTGATGATGGTGAACGTATCGCAATAGTGGGAAGCAATGGTGCTGGAAAGACAACACTTGTGAAACATTTCAATGGTCTACTACGCCCAGACCAAGGTCGGGTAATTCTAGATGGCGTTGACACAAAACATTACTCAGTGGCTGAATTAGCCCGGCAGATTGGACTTGTAATGCAGAATCCCGATCACCAACTATTCCTCGACAGTGTTGAGCGAGAGGTTTTGTTCAGTCTTGAGAACTTGGGCTACTCAAAAGAGGCGGCTAGAGAGCAATGTGAACGTACGCTTAACAATCTCGGTCTCGAAGACCTCTCAGAACGTTCCCCCTTCACTTTGTCAGGAGGGGAACGAAAACGGGTCGCACTCGCCTCGGTCCTGGCTACGGAACCAAGAATCCTCTCCTTGGATGAACCTACAATTGGTCAAGACGCACGACAAAAGGAAAATCTTGCCAAGATGCTCAGGGGTTTGAATGAGAAAGGTAAGGCTGTGATTGTGGTCACACATGACATCGAGTTTGTGATTGAGAACTTTCCGCGTACAATCGCAATGGCAAATGGTAGAATCGTGGCTGATGGTGCAACAAATTCGGTTTTGAGTAATGACGATGTGCTAGAGCGGTGTTCTCTCACAAGACCACAACTGACAGAAACTGCCAGACATTTACATGCTGCATTTCCAGAAGTTCCTGAAAGGCTGACACTGATGGATGACTTGGAAGCTGTCGTTGTGCAGGTCTTAGGAGGTGGATGAGATTTCGTTTCTAGAGGTCTTTCAGTATACACGTCAGGACTCTGTTATCCACCGATTAGATCCAAGGGCTAAGCTGTTTATGTCTGTGGTTTTAGCAGTGGTTTCACTCCTGTTTCTGTCAATTATCCCTCTATTGTTTATCATCTGTTGTCTTATTCCAATCATTGCGGCTGCCAAGTCATTACGACGTTGGTCTCGCAGCATGAAGAGTATCTCAGTGCTTTTGATCTTCATCATCGTATTCAATACACTGTTATCAACACACACTAATCCATTCTCACACTCTGTGGCTCTTACCCTTCGGCTCATTGCATTGATGACATCATTCTCTGTATTCTTCCTTACTGTTCATCCAGATGAGCTTTCACAAGCTCTTATTCAGATGCGTGTAAGGTTCGAATTTGCATTTGCAATGAGCATGGCAATGAGATATGTCCCAACACTGGGTCAGGAAGCATATGCGATAATGGATGCTCAGAAAGCCCGCGGTGTGGAACTTGATAAAGGGAGTCTATTAAAACGGATTCGTAACATTGTTCCTATCATTGTTCCTTTGATAATCGTATCAATCAGACGTGCATTGTCAATAGCTGAGAGTATGGAATCTAGAGGATTTGGTGCAAGTGAGAAACGAACTTACATGAATGTTCTAAGGTTCAAGAAAAGTGACTGGGTAGTTGTTCTCGTTTCTCTAATCACCTTGGTCTTTGTCATTTATGTTCGATTATTCGCTACACTTCCCCCTTGGTTACTTTGGCAGATCCCACTCTAAGAAAACTAAGCGTTCATTAGGAGTGAAATCGGACTGGTGACTTGAATTGATTCGCACTGATCGATTACAAAAATTGAATGATAATGAATTGAAGATGGGTGACTTCGTCCTCTATTGGATGCAAGCTTCTCAAAGGACTGAATACAATCATGCATTGGAATATGCTATTGATCAATCTAATCTTCTCAAGAAACCCCTCCTCACGACATTTTGTCTGCTTGACAATTATCCCTATGCCAACGAATCGCATTATCGATTTATGCTCGAAGGTCTCTCTGAAGTAAAACAGTCACTGATGAAACGCGGTGTCGGCTTCACAGTAAATATGGTTCATCCTACAAAGGAAATTCCCCTTCTAGCTGAAGATGCATCTCTGGTTGTTGTTGATAGAGATTATCAACGAGAACAAAGAGCATGGCGACGAAAAGTTGCTGATTCTGTTGACTGTCCACTAATCCAAGTCGAATCTAATGTTGTTGTTCCTATTGAAACTGTTTCACAGAAGGAGGAATACTCAGCTGGAACAATTCGTCCAAAGATTGGAAGATTGATTGACAACAATCTAGAACCTCTGAGAAAACGGAAGGTCAAACAGCGATACGAAGAACAAGGTGTTGACTCAATCGAACTCACAGACATAAGTGATGTTCTACGCAAACTTCGTATTAAGAACCGAATAAACCAAGATATCCGTTTCAGAGGTGGCACAAATCAGGCTCGGAAGCTGCTAAAGGAGTTCATCCAGACTGATTTGGATGTATTTGACACATTGCGTAATGATCCCTCTCAAGACCACCTTTCGAATATGAGTCCGTATCTCCATTTTGGTCAAATATCTCCCTTAGAAATAGCGCTTGAAGTCTTGAAAACTAAAAGTCCAGGCTCTGAAACTTACCTCGAAGAGCTTATTGTTCGGAGGGAACTAAGTATGAATTTCGTGTTCTTCAACGGGAATTATGACAATATTGAATGTCTCCCGAACTGGGCAAAAGATACACTTGATCTTCATGCACTAGACTCCAGAGAATACACTTACTCCTATCATGAATTGGAAAAGGCAGCAACTCATGACTCCTATTGGAATGCGGCTCAAAAGGAGATGACCAGATTCGGAAAGATGCATGGTTATATGAGAATGTACTGGGGAAAGAAGATTCTAGAGTGGACTGACTCTCCTGAGGAAGCATATAGGATTAGCATTACCTTGAATGATAGGTACGAACTTGATGGTAGAGACCCAAATGGTTACACTGGTATTGCTTGGTGTTTTGGAAAACATGATAGAGCATGGAAAGAACGTGAAGTATTTGGAAAAGTACGGTACATGAATGACAAGGGTCTCAAAAGGAAATTCGATATCGAGAAATATGTCCAACGAATTGGCGATTGACCATCATCTTGCAAGGAGAAACTACACGCTGAGTTAATTTATCTACGAAAATAACGATAAACTAGCTATCATCGGTAGGTGAATCTGCAGTGCCAACGAAATTTCCGGATAGGAAACTATACACGGTCAAGGACCTTATGAATGACTTGAAGAAGTTAGATGCTACACCAAGTGTGCTTTACAATGTCGGGTGTGAGCTTGTATATAGAGAGTTGGACTGGTGCATGAAAACCCTCGGCGATGATCATCCAGTGACCAAAAACCTCCAAGAGCTAATGCAGTTCATGCAGCATGATTATGAGAAACAGTTAGTCACAGGAGGGCTCTGGAGGGTAAAGGACACCCCTAAATCCGCCATCAATGAATTCATGCGTGACAGACCTGATGAATTTGTTAATCATCCAATAGGTATTCTGAGTCAACAAATTCAAGATGTTCTCAAGAAAGCCGATGAATCACGACGACTTGAAAAGAAAGAATACAGAAAGATGGTGAAACGTGTAAAGGCTGAGATTAAAGACGATAAAGAAAATCCCGACCTCTGGAATCAATTACGTGTTCTTCTATGGATTACTGGGAAATATTCTGAAGCCAGTCAAGCAATGAAGACTGCAAAAGAACTTGGCTGGTCCCCAGAGAGCAGTACGCTCGTTGCTATTTGACCGGGACTTTCCAAATCCGGTAAAATGTATATACAATTGTATCTGACAACTGCTTTGTCTATTCTGCCTCAGATGACTCAACTCTCCGAATATACGAAAACAGAAACTTGGTAGAAACCCTGTGCATGGATGTTAATTTCAACGGATTGTTGCTATGACATCTGATAAGAAATTCATCTACATTGGCTGTTCAGATGGCTCTGTGCGGCCATTTTCGAAAGACATTATAGCCCACTAGAATTCAATTGGCTCAATTGGTCGTAAAAAGGCCTGAAATTCAATTGCTCTACCTTCTGGATCTTGAGCAAAGAACTGGTATATTTCATATTTTTCAGAAACTCTAGGTTCCGATGTAGCTATATGGCTCAGCATATCATACATCCCATCAACATCCTCCTTTGTTGGATAGAAGAATGTGATCATTCCATCTATTTCAGGGGTTTCGCGATCACAGAATCCTAAGAGCAGATTGCCATGGCTAAGAACAACACAATCCTCCTGTTCAAGCCATACACGCATACCAACATCAGTGACATAGAACTCTACGATTTCATTGAGCATCGTGGTTCTAAAGAACACAATCCCGGCCAATCCACTCACCATGCTTGAACAATGCGATTTTCCTGATATGTTTTGGGACAGTAGCATATTATTATGAAAGTCCCAAAACCGCAGTGAATGCTTCGTTTTTGAGCTACCCATAATGTGTTTATTGTAGATTTCAAAACCGCTTATTTCACGCAAATAGATATTCTATCCATCCATGTCATAATTGACCGAAAGAATACAGGTGGATTGAAAGAGGTGTCATTACGATCTGGAAGAACTCCGAAAAGTACGTTTGCAATCCTAAGTACACTGATCTGTGAGGGTCCCATGTGTCCAAAAGAACTCAGCGTAAAGCTAGACATGGCTCCACGCACAGTGAGTTTTGCCCTCAGAAAATTACTCAGAGAGAAGATTCTACGAAGAATTCCAAATCTGCATGATATGCGTCGTCCAAAATATCATGTGAATATGGAACAAGCAAAGGGTTTGTTGGAGAAATACAAGGACACACCATATGTAGCTAGTATCTCTCCTATGGCATGGCGTAAGCTAGCATAGGTCATTTCTTCTTCCATTTGTCATAAAGCTGTATTGCTCTTTCGACACGTAGACTATGTGCAAATGGTAATATTTCTGAAACATCAAGTGACTCCACTTCATGGTTGAGAAGTGACATCTTCTTGGCGTCTTCGAGAAAATTAACAATAAGTGCTTCAGGTGCTCGTTCCTCCAGTAGTAATCCATTCAATACATTCAGCGCATCCATTGCATTACTAATGAAGAATGCAACAGCCAATCCTCTAAGGAATACAATATCGACATCTTGATCCATGGAATCAACCATTAAACTGATCATTTTGCATATCTTTGGTCGAATATCTGGGAAGTTCTCATTTGTTACATCTCTCAAAACCATCAAATTCAGCTGATTGATTAAATCTGAATGAAGTTCGTCAAGTAGGCTCATCATTTGGTCGATCGCTTTTATTTTCAAATCCTGTTTCTGAGGTGTCCAATCACTCATGTCTTGATTGAGAGATACAGTACTACCAGCATCAAGTACTGTGTGTTTCAAACCAGTTGGAACAGCAAAGCCTGACAATACAGTAAATAAATCTCGACCACAACAATTGCAGATTATTGCTCCCATGACAGTACGTTCTATTATCTTAAATGAGTCAAGGGCATGCTTAGCTCCCCTCGCTCGCCGCATTCTAATCCTACCATCCCTGAGTATGTGGACCTTGATTTCTTCCATGTTCCCCCATGCATAAGCAAGATCTTTACTACACTTCATGTCCTGATATCTCGATGAAACACAATCCAATAACCAACAAAGAACTGCAGGATCAAGAACACCATACTTCATTGGGTCACCTGCAGCAACTCCATTGAAAATTCTCATTTCTGCCATCAGAAGATTTGGAGAGTCCATGCAAGGTTTTGACAATAAGACTCCTCCTTCCGGCTGTTCGGGTGCTGGTTTCTCAGTGCTCTTTGTTTCATTCGATAGGATTTCAAGTGAGTTTCTCTGATCTGCATATTGTTGCAGGTTGAGAACTGGACATGCTGATATCTTGGCATCTCCTTCTACTACTAGACGGGCAAAGGCTCCACAAGTTGTGTACCCACAGAGACCACAATCAATCTCAGGAGTATTTTTCCTTGCTTTTGTCCAAACGCTACTCATAGTATGTAGCCTCATCAGGTGTTCTGAAATCAATTCGTTAACAGTTTTCTATCAATCGGTTTCTTGAGAACCCCCTGCTTCTAAAAAACACAGTGTCTTCGGCTATTTTCCGAATCTATTTGTTCAGAAAACTACGTTGGTGCTTGAGATTTTCCGTCAGTTTCTGAACATTGGACGTAACATGCATACAAAACCTCTGTAATCATGATTTTCATGTTGGTGTAAATATTGCATACTTCCATCAGACTACCCAAAAGTGCTCTTCGTGTTTTACAATGCTTAACTAAGAGAGGTCCTTTGCCTCCAAGGTCAATCAGCAAGGAAGCAAATGTACCACTTCGGACAGTCACATTTGCTTTAGACCGTTTGGTTGACAAGGCGATTTGTCAGAAAGTACCTAATCTTGGTGATATGCGTCGCACTCTGTATGTTGTTAATCAGGAGAAGGCTAGAGCAGTCTTTGCTCGATATGGACTGACAATGAAATGACTTCTGGAGTGTTATCAACAATGACTACCTTTTCCGAATTGAAGTCGAAGTGTGAACGCGCCCTTGCTAGTCCCATACTAGATGAGAGTGAAGAATCCATAACTGTTCTCTGCCAAAATGACTGGGTCAGGATTCTTACTGTTTATGATTCCGAATCTACAGGTAAATGGAGGATTGAGGTTGAGGTCTCTCTTCCTTCTAAGCGAAACCCTCAGTCTGAGGAAGATGTAAGGAGTTTTGTACAAAATCTGATTCAACATCTGGAATATCTCCTGCATCTGAATAGCGGTGGATTCTCTCTGAGTGTTATGTCTCGAGATGGTCTCTGGACTGCATTCAGAGATATTGATGATCTTCCACAAGATAGTTTATTCAAAACACTTGTTCCGCCAATTGTATAGACCTTTCAATCCCTTTGATACTATCTGTTTAAGATTTGAAAGACCAAATTGAGTTTAATTAATCGACCTTCGACTCCTTGAGATAATCTTCGGGTTTACCTTCTCCGGAAATATACAACAATTGCAATAACGATGACAGCTATCCCTACTCCTGCTCCTATGAGAAGCGGATCAATAGTTAGTAAACTAGGTTCAAATTCGCTGACTATGATATTGTCAATTGCATTTCCTGGCATGGAACACCAACCGAAGACCGCACTTGTTGTGTATGTTGTGTCATCTGCTTCTTCAACAAGAGTTTCGTTGAGATAGAATTCGAAGTGTCCCGTACGATCACGAATGATGGTTATAGTTCGCCATCCACTGAAAGTTATTGAAAAGTCACCACGGGTGAGAGGACTTCCATTTTCCCATCTATTAAAATCTGCACCTAGCGCCGCAAAATCTATGCTATATCCATTGCGAGGGACCATTACACCAGCGTACACAACTGATCCTTCTATTAATTCGTCAGCCATGAAACTATAGACTCTATAGAAATGACTGGCGACGGAGGAATTGTGGTAAACATCAAAACTCCAGTTTCCATACGCGACTGAACTACTATGCTGAATTGATTGATATCCTTCAGACTCCACTCCCTGGAGGAATTGTTTTTCAGCAGAGAATGTTCCGGTAAGGACTGTCCAGCCTACATAATCTCCATCCTGAAAGTCATCTGACCATACCTCCGCGGCAGAGGACATTGTTGGTATAAAGACTGCAACTGACAGAATGACAAGCAAGAATCCTACTAATTGTTTCATTTACACACTCCCTTTTAACCAATAATTAAATTGAATAACATGTAAATTAAATACTCTACTTACTATCTAATTAATTTTTGTAACCATTGCCTGAATCACAAGATTGCACTCAATCAATTCGATTAGGGTCAATTCAACGAGTATTTTATGAGGGAGTCAGTATAAAGAAACACAACCACTGGAAGTGATCTAATGCGTTTTGACATTTCTAAAGCGATGACCATCAAATTGTCACAAGGCCTTCCTCCAGAACCTGTCTTTGATTTGCACTATCGACGGGCTCCTAACAGGGGGTATGATTTGAGCCCCACAAATACAGTCATTGCAGTCAAGAATGCGTTACGTTATGTGCCTGAGAGTCTCCACGAAACTCTTGCACCTGAATTCCTTAATGAACTCATGACAAGAGGTCGAATCTACGGTTATCGATATCGCCCGCCAGGTGCTATCAAGGCGAAACCAGTTGATGAGTACAGGGGAATTCTTGAAGCTCGAGCAATCCAAGTCATGATTGATAACAATCTGGACTTTGATGTGGCATTATATCCTTACGAACTTGTCACATACGGTGAATCGGGTCAGGTTTGTCAGAACTGGATGCAATATCAACTTATCAAAAAATATCTCGAAGCCATGACCGATGAGCAAACACTTGTTGTCAGTTCAGGCCATCCAGTTGGTCTTTTTCCATCACACAAAACTGCGCCACGAGCAATCACAACTAATGGTCTCATGGTGGGGATGTTCGACAATCCTGAGGGATTCCATCATGCTACAGCCATGGGTGTAGCGAATTATGGTCAGATGACAGCAGGAGGCTGGATGTATATTGGTCCTCAAGGAATTGTCCATGGGACTTACATCACTCTCTTGAACGCAGGGCGACTATATCTTGGAATCCCTGATGATGGCGATTTGAGTGGAAAGGTGTTCTTGACATCAGGGCTCGGGGGGATGAGTGGAGCACAGGCTAAAGCTGTTGAGATTGCTGGAGGTATCGGTGTTATTGCTGAGGTCGACAAAAGTCGTATAGATACACGTACCAAACAGGGCTGGCTTAGAAAACACTCTTCGGACCTTGAAGAGATATTTGGCTGGGTGGATGAGCACCGTGCCAGTGGAGAACCAGTATCTATAGGATACTACGGGAATGTTGTAGACCTCTGGAATTACGCTCTTCAGAACGACATCAAGATTGAGCTTGCATCAGACCAGACCTCCTGTCATGCTGTTTATGATGGCGGATATACACCTCAAGGTGTTACATTCGAGGAAGGTCGTGAGTTACTAAGAACAGACCGCGAACGGTTCAACCAGCTGGTTGACCAATCCCTTCGTAAGCAGTTCGAACTCATAGAAGCTATGACAAAGAAGGGTACACATTTCTGGGACTATGGAAATAGCTTCATGAAAGCAGTCTTTGATGCGGGAGTTAAGGGCATAGCAAAAAATGGGACAGACACCTCTGATGGGTTCATATTTCCCTCTTACGTTGAAGACATAATGGGTCCCATATGCTTTGATTATGGATATGGTCCGTTCAGATGGGTCTGTCTTAGCGGAAAACATGAAGACCTTTCAGCCACTGACAAGATGGCCATGTCAAGAATCAATCCGGACCGTCGGGGACAGGACAGGGACAATCACGCTTGGATCAGGGACGCTGAGAAAAACTCCCTCGTTGTTGGTTCTCAAGCTCGTATTCTCTATGCTGATGCTCTAGGACGTGTGGACATCGCTCTTGCCTTCAACAAGATGGTCCGAGAGAAGAAGGTCGGTCCTATTATGTTGGGAAGGGATCATCATGACACAGGCGGGACAGACTCGCCCTTCAGAGAGACCTCGAATATTCGTGATGCTAGCAATGTCATGAGTGACATGGCGCACCAGTGTTGGGCTGGAAATATAGCCCGCGGAATGACTCTCTGTGTTCTCTCCAATGGCGGGGGAGTTGGAACAGGAAAGGCAATCAATGGGGGATTTGGTTTGGTCTTGGATGGTAGCGAGCGAGTTGACAACATCATCCGATCCTCACTTGACTGGGATGTGATGGGTGGTGTTGCACGGCGTGCTTGGGCGAGAAATGAGCACGCAGTTGAAACTGTGATAGAATGGAACCAACGACTTGGAAAGAAGGGTCAGATTTCACTTCCATATATTCCAGAAACCGGCTTTGTTGAAAAACTGGTCAAAGATGCTCTGAAGGACTCTTAGTACCACACTTGCTAAGGGTTAATCTCCATCAGAGCAAACATTCTAGACTCCCATGTTCAACGATAACTACTAAAGCGAGCATCCATGACCCTCTCCCAGCTGCAACTACTGAATAGTAGATGTAGTCAAGAAAAGACTCTGGTGGATAAAATGCCAGTCATGATTGATGGTGAGAGTCTCACTCTAGAAGATGTAGTGCAGGTAGCACGATACAATGAAGTTGTCATTTTACATGAATCCGCAATCTCTGGCATCAAAAGCAGTCGTGCGGTAGTGGAATCTGCAATTAAGGAAGGTAGGGCTGTCTATGGTGTCAATACTGGCTTTGGGGATCTCGCCAATGTTTCCATCAAGAAAGATGACTTGGAACGACTTCAGGTCAATATACTTCGCAGCCATAGTGCGGGTGTTGGACTACCCTTCTCACGAGAAATAGTTCGGGGGATGATGCTTCTACGAGCAAATGCGCTTGCAAAAGGCTACTCTGGTGTTCGCCTTGAGGTCATCGGAACCCTACTGGATTTACTAAACAAAGACGTCACTCCTGTCGTTCCACAGAAGGGCTCGGTCGGATCGAGTGGTGATTTAGCTCCGTTGGCACATATGGCATTAGTCCTAATTGGTGAAGGAGAAGCTGAAGTATCTGGTAAGGTCATGAGTGGCAAAGCAGCTCTAAAAAAGGCAGGTATCAAACCTCTTGTTTTGCAAGCCAAAGAGGGTGTAGCGTTAATCAATGGAACTCAACCTATGAGCTCTGTAGGTGTCTTAGCAACATTCGATGCACTGCGTTTGATCCATGATGCAACTATCGCATCTTCCATGAGTCTTGAAGCTCTCCGCGGAACTCGAGTAGCTTCTGATGAGCGAATACACTTGATTAGGCCACATGAGGGACAGGTTGATGTTGCAGCAGCGCAGAGGAAAATACTCATTGATAGCGAGATAAACCAGTCTCATGCTGACTGCGGAAAGATACAAGATGCATATTCACTTCGATGCATACCCCAAGTTTTGGGGGCCTCCTTGGACGCAATAAGGTATGTGTATAGTGTTCTTGAAACCGAGATAAACTCTGCAACTGATAATCCCCTCGTGTTTGGTGATGATGGGGTTGTTATTTCTGGAGGTAATTTTCATGGACAACCAGTGGCTTTAGCAATGGACTTTCTTGGAATTGCTATATCTGAAATCGCTAACATCTCAGAACGACGAATCAACCGTCTAGTCAATCCTCATCTGAGTGAATTGCCTGCGTTCCTCACCACTGAGGGTGGTTTAGAGTCTGGAATGATGATTGCACAATATACAGCTGCCGCCTTAGTTTCGGAAAACAAGATTTTTGCCCATCCCGCCAGTGTTGACTCAATCCCCACAAGTGCGGATCAAGAGGATCATGTAAGTATGGGTACAATAGCTGCTAGAAAAGCTTCAAACATTCTTGAAAATGCGCAAAATGTTATTGCAATCGAGTATATGTGTGCCTGTCAAGGTCTGGATTATCTTGCTCCTTTAAAGCCATCAGAACCTATCCAGGAGGCTTACAAAACAATCAGGGGTGTAGTTCCAAAATTGGAAGATGACCGTCCCCTGTCCCCTGATATCTCTAAGATTCTAAATCTAATGCACACTGGTGATATAGTCGGATCGGTTGAGTCTATAACAGGATCACTCTATGAGAATTAAGGTCCCAATTTTGTATGAATAACTTGCCCATTTGAGATAACTGTGTGAACTAGGTTGGCACCAAATCTCCAAGTGAGGTACTCCGGATTTGGACAATCGAGAATTAGAATGTCCGCGACTTTGCCAGCCTCGATGCTTCCATGGGTTTCTCCTCTTTCCAAGGCGTGGGCTGCATTTATGGTGACAGCAGAAAGAGCCTCTCTTGGTTTCATCTTCATTTTGTAACATGAGAGTGCAATAGTGAAGAATAGTGACTCGTTTGCGCAATTGGGATTGAAATCAGTCGCCAAGGCGACAGGTAGTCCCATCTCAATCATCTTACGAGCATCAGCATATTCTGTGTCTAGACTGAATGCAGTTGCTGGTAATAGTGTCGCAATCGTGCCTGCTTTCACCATTTCCTCCAGTCCTACATCTGAGGCCATCAAAAGGTGATCTGCTGAAACTGCTCCGACCTCCGCAGCAAGAGATGCTCCTCCAAGCTGAACTATTTCATCTGCATGGACCTTGAGTTTCATTCCTTTCTCTCTCGCAGCAAGTAAGATTCTTCGCGATTGGTCAATATCAAAGACACCTTCCTCGCAAAACACATCACAGAACTCAGCAAGTCCATTTTCAGATACAATAGGTATCATTTCGTCTATGATAAGGTCCACATAATCGTCAGTCCTCCCTTCATACTCTGGAGGTATAGCATGAGCTCCCAAGAACGTTGATACTAGATTGATAGGTAGCTTTTCCTTGAGAGTTTCTACCGCTCTGAGTAATTTTAGTTCATTCTCTGTATCTAGCCCGTATCCACTTTTTGCCTCGATAGTCGTGGTTCCCATGCTCAGCATTCCCTCACCATATGAGAATGCATTGCTGACCAACTCATCTGGAGTTGCCTTTCTAGTGGACCTAAGAGTATTGAGAATACCGCCACCTGCTTCTAAGATTTCCAGATACGACTTTCCCGCTAGCTTCATTGCAAAGTCGTTTTCTCTTGAGCCTCCGAACGCAAGATGAGTGTGGCTATCTATGAACCCGGGGGTCGCTAACATGCCTGGAAACTCTATTGCTGGTAGTTTCGGTTCTTCAGTGACCTGTGACAAAACCTCTTTTGTTGGTCCTACGGCCATGATTTTACCATCCTTGATAGCAATCGCGCCATTCTCGATTATAGACACGTCATTCATCTGTGAACCAATCTTTGGGTTTTCGCTATGTCCAGCCAAAGTCGCTATCTGTCCAATATCGGTCAGGAGAAGGTCCGGTTTCATTCTTGTCACACGTTCTTCAAATACGGACTCTCTGATTTAGATTGTGTTACATCTAATCAGACTAATTAATTAGGGATTATCTCTCGAAATCCATAGGGTCGAATCGGAGCGCTGTACGATGGATTATTTGATTTTAAGCTGGAGTGATGTGTATAATCTCACTCTTCAATTATCTGAGCGAATTGTGAATAGTCAATTCATTCCTGATGTCATTGTAGGAATTGCCCGAGGAGGTTGGATTCCCGCCCGTATCCTCTCAGATGTCCTTTATACAAACACACTACAGAATATTCGCATTGAGTATTATACCGATGTTGGTGCTAAGGGAAAAGAACCTAAGATCACACAGCCTTTGACTGGTTCAATGAAGCAGAAAAGGATGCTCTTGGTTGATGAGGTGGCAGACACCGGAGACACACTGCTGCATGCGATAAATCATGTAAAGGAGCTAGGTGTCAAAGAAGTCCGATCTGCAGTGCTCCACTATAAACCGACATCCGCTGTGAAACCTGATTTCTTCATGGTTGAAACCACAAGCTGGATTGTGTATCCTTGGGAGAATCGTGCATCAATCATTGACCTTGTCAAGCTTTTCAAAGCTGAGGATGAATCCCTTTCAAAGAAACAGATTCGTGACAAACTCGTTTTTGAAGTAGGATTTGAACCAACTGTTGCAGATTATTTCATCAAGCGGTTATGATATGAGGTTCACATATTGAGAATTGAAAAACTAGGAAACGAGGATGGCGACGAGGTCGTTGGAATCACTGAACTTCATAATTCTAACAACTTAACCAAGAATGAACTAGTACGAATAGCCACCTCTATGTCTAGTGATTCTATCACCATTCAATTACTAAATGGTTTACTGATTTCAGGAACGCCTCATCTCCTTTCAGCGGCGCAGAATGCAATCAATGCTCAAAAAGGGGATTATATGCTCTCCAGGAGTTTAGATGTGGAAATCATCGTCTTTGCATCTGCTCAGCGACAAATTGGGAAAGCTCTTGAGTTGCTCGGGATTTATGATGGTCTTGACGAGATCGCAGTTGTCGTAGTTGGGAACAATGTTTCAATTGTGAAAGAAGCAATTCAGAGTCTAACCGAGAAGATAGGACAAGAACTCGTTTCTCCCTTCAATCCTACGAAAGACCGGTTCGAACGAATAAGGAATCAATTCCAAATTAACAAAGAGGAGATTGAAGCCATCTCAGATTCGAATGATCTTGAATCTCAATTAGCTGCTCTCTCTCGCTGCATTGCAAGTAGGGTCTCTCTTGTGGCATTTGATAGTTGATTCAGTACAAGTCATCGCGCATTGTCATAATAGACAAGGTGTCATCGTTATCAGCGAGTATTGAAACACCTGTCCACTCGCCAACAATCTCCACTAGCACTGTCTTGTCTGGTGAATCAAGATTGACTTTTCTTGGAATGACTTCTGCGACCGCCTTCACTACTTCCATGTTCTCAAGTTCTGTATGTCGCCGCCTGACTGTCACACGAAAACTCTCATCTTCTCCAATCTTTGGTAGAAGCCGCTCAGTAGCTTCCACAATCTTATCCATATCTGACTCAACACATTCCTCTATAGGTGTGAATTTAATGGCAAAACGAAACTGGTAAGGGTTTTCAACCGCAAACTCTCTAAGCCTCTGAACCACTTCGAAAGGATCTAGTGATGTCTTACATGCGAGCAGCCCCGAGATTGGCGTTCTAGAGACCTTCAGATCAGCGTCTTCAAGTAGGTCTCCAATGAAGTATCTAATCTCCGACGTTGCCGCACGCTCGCGATCTCTTGGACATGACACAAGTAGATTGTATTCTTGCAGTCTCTCTCGCCTCACATATCCGGCTCAATTATACGTGCACTCCAGAATCTCATTGCATCGGAGTGAACCTTAAGATTTGCCTCGATTTCTACAATGGGCAAAGCGCCTTCTCGGAATACCTTGATATTTAATGGGCCTTCAGGTATCTCGCCTTGTTCAATTCCGATAATTGTGGAGTTGTGTTGCACAGAAGACGGCCCACCATCAATGTACAGGTCTACTTCATCGCCTAGCTGTTCCAATGCAACTGACAAATTGAATGGGCTAGGTCCACCACTTCGATTGGCACTTGTACCTATAATAGGACCTCCAATTTTCCTAGATATTCCTCTCGGGACTGTATGATCCGGAACCCTAATTGCAATAGTACTCCTCCCAGCAGTAATGTGTGCAGGAACATTTGTTCTTGCCTCCACAATCAATGTGAGTGCACCCGGCCAAAACACCCTTGCAATTATCCGTTCCAAATCTTGAAACTCATGGTATAACTCACACTGGGTTTCATCTGCAAATAGCAGCGGAAACCCAAGTCCTCTGTCACGCCTTTTTACAGCAATCAGTCGTTCCAAAGACTCACGATTTCTAGGGTCACATCCGAGTCCATAACTCGTATCTGTGGGATATGCTACTATACCGCCTCCAGCAATCACTTCTGCAGCTCTCTCTATGACACTATCACATCTCTCTAGATCCTCAATTCGCATAATTTCGGCACTCAATTGTGTTCCCACATTCATCCCTGCAAACACACATATGGCACTTCCGTTCGATAGTCTTTCTATGGAGGAATTAACATCCACGGAGTGATACTTGCTGCTGGAAAAGGAGAACGAATGCGTCCTCTGACAGATAATATACCAAAAGCTCTGGTCAATATCGCTGGTAAAACACTTCTGGAGTGGGCAGTAGACCGATACAAACAATCTGGAATCAAAGACATTGTGATTGCAGTAGGTTGGAAAAGTGGGATGATTGAGGACTTCATATCAGAGCATCATGTTGATACAAGAATTGTGAATGTTCCTGATTACGAGAGAGGCCCACTTCAGACATTCCTCTCTGCCATTGAAACTTTTGATGACGACTTCCTTCTATCACCAGTTGATGCTGTGATAGACACCAATAGTATGATAGGGATTCAAAACTTCCATTTTGCCGCTAAAATCCCAGCTAGCATGACACTTGCAGTGGGACATAATACAGAAACAGGTACTATTGTGAATCTAGAAGAGGATGGTCTTGTAACCCACATCGGTGTTGTTGATTCAGAAGAGAAGGATATTACCCGGAGTGCTATGATGCTAGTTGCCCATACCAGTATCAGGGATGTCTGCAAATCTGTGCTTGATAGTGGGAAAGAACGGGTTGCTCAGCTTCTGGAACAAATCATCAAAAGCAACGGACGCATAAGAAGCTATCAAGTTTCAAAATCATGGTTTGATATAGATACTCTGTCTGATGTCCTTGCTGCAAATAAACACCTCCTTCGTCTGATTGACCTCCAAGATACTGAGTCAGTCTATATTCCCCCAGGAGATACAATAGAGGTGGGTGGTTTCATATCCCTGAAATCTGGAATCAAACTCGGAAATGGGACCGCAATTCGCGGACCGGTTTTGATTACCCGACGCTGTGAGATTGGAGAAAATTGTACGATTGGACCTAATGTCACCATCAGTTCTAATAGTACAATTTCTGCGCACTGTGAAATCACTGATTCTGTTATCTTTGGTGACTCACAAATTCCATCTCGGAGTCGTTTATACAGAAGTGTCATTTACAAATCAGTACCATATCACGCGGAGGCGTAAAACTATGCCAAGCAGGTTCAGAATCAGACGAATCTTCAAGGGTCTTGTTATGCTGATAGCTCGTCCGTTGGCAAAATCTGGTGTTCGACCAAATACTGTCACTTACTTCAGTCTTCTCCTTGCTTTGGTGGCTGCTTTGACCCTAAATCTGACAGGATCTTCCATTATCTTCGGAGTCTTTGTATTCCTCTGTGGTCTTTTTGATGGAGTTGATGGGGCTATAGCTCGTGAGATGAATTCTGCATCAGACCTTGGCGCATTCACTGATTCTGTTGTAGATAAAATATCTGAGATTTTGATTCTGTTGTCAATTGTTCTTGCGTTTTCAGGAACTATCTTCCTCGGTCTACAAATCGAACTATGGGTCATTATTGCCATTGCCGGTTGGTTGCTAACAAGTTATACACGCTCTCGAGCATCCAGTCTGGGTGTAAAAGATTTGGACATTGGTTTAGGTGCACGCTCTGAGAGATTATTCACTCTGGTGGTCTTCTCTATTCTGAATCAATTGTTATGGGGTCTAGTAGTCGTCAGTTTCATGGGTCTAGCTACTGCAGGATACCGATTTTACAAATATCAGTCTACATTAATTGAAATGAATAAGACGAATTGATTGCACACCATCATACTTAAGAGCCAAGTCAATCAGGCCGCTTATCATTCACTGAATGGAGTTCCAGTTCATGGCCAAATTCAGAGCAGATCATTATCTAATTGCAGAATTCAAACAGGTTCCGGATACCAAAAAGACCGGAGAAAAAGTCCTTACAGCATTGAAAGAGTTGCCAGAGCTCAAGGATCTAGCAATTGTGTCAAAAAGGATGGAGGGGAAATCCTGGTCAGAGATTCTCGGTAGGATTGATGTCCCTGCAGGATCAAAGGCATTCTGGGCTATGATTAAGAAGGACTTTTCCGAACGCGAACCTTACCACCTTTTCATTAGATTTGATATGAACGCTGAAGGCGAAACTATCGATGATGCAAGGTCAAATGTGAAGGCTTGGGTCGAAGAGAATGTTGTTCCTAAGATTGAGGCAAATACAAGTGTGAAGACAATCAAAGTCCTCCAACCAAATGAAATCTTTATGCCTAAACTTGACTAGACTCTTCAATCTTCAAAGGCATCTATCAGGTATAGATTAGTACCAACTGCTTGTACAAGCTCAACCTTAGCATCGCCATCAAAATCTCCAACTGCCAGATGCGACTCCGTGGACTTGCGAGATGTTTTCAATGAAGTATCCTCAACTATTCTGTTACCTACGAATCCCAGAACTGTAATAGTTGAATTGGAATGACTTGATACTATCTGACCATTCCCATTCTCCCAGAAGTTACCGATCTTGATTGAAGTGACCGGTTTAGGAGATTTGACAGAATCATGCTTCTCTATAGCACCTTTGACTATCCCAAACAGACTTAGCTTTCTCCCATCAGAAACAGTAACAACCTCGGAGTAACCATTGTGAGTCATATCTCCTGTTGCTACAAGTCCGATCTCTCCTCCCGCGCTGATTTTCGCTCTCTCGTGAAGTCGGTCATCTGCGTATTGATATACAAAGAGATATCCTGAATCATCTCCAAAGACAAACCTGCTATAGGGGAGTCCTTTGCTATGAAGCGGCTGGATTGAGAAGATTGGTCGCTCTAACACCTTATGAGCAAGTTTGTCCAGGGCAATATCATACCAGCCATAGCATCGTAGATTGCCATCTGTTGTGGCAACAACCACTTCTGACCTATCATCACTTAAAACATTGAGAACTACCACAGCAGTAGGAAGACTACCTAGTGGAGTGGTTGCTTGGACACTCAGTTCATCATCCATATGGACAAGAACCCGCATAATGTTGTCCAATCCGCCTATCACAAAGTCTGGTTTTCCGTTACCGATTACGTCTCCAATACCCATGGCCGCCAAAGGAGGTAATCCACCAACCCTACCAATCTCATTCACCTCTGGGTTAGCGCCTTTCTCGATTGTATAGACAATGACATCACCATTGAGTGTTGAAACAACTGGATTTGCTCTTCCATCTCCCGTAAAGTCAACAAGCTCGACAGACGTGATGGCCTCTTTGAAAGTAACCTTTGAGATAACTTCAAGATTGGTCATTGTGTGGTGTCCTCTAGGCTGAAGATGCTGGTTACTTCATTATAATTAAAACTTGTTCCATCGGAGCCAGCTACATATTTACATAGGTCTGTTAGAACATGAATTGATGTGCTTAAGACAATCCTTGCTGAACGTGATTGTGCTATGAGAGAGAAGACATACAGACCTGTGCTGGATACGGAATTATGGACCGAGAGTTCAGAAACCGTTGCAGATGAACTGCGACAATTCATACATGAATTTGGTTCTTTCACACCTGAACTCTTTGCACAAATCAAGTTCCATCTCCTAAGAGGATCAGGTCTCACAAAACAAAGTAGGGATGAACTCTGTGAGCTGTCCATATTCAATAAAACCTGTCCAAACTGCGATCTACTTTATGTTGCAAAGAAGTGTCTTCTCTGGTATCGATTATTCAAAATAATCCGATGGAAAACAGTTGAACGAGGCCCCCCCTGTATCAGATTAGCTTTTGCCAAGAAGAGCATTAAAACCGTGGCCACTTATTTATCTAAAGCAAGCCTCATTGATGCTCCATTCTATAGATCACGAGGGTCCACATCCTGCAATATGATGCGTCGGTGGGGTTACTGCAACCCAAATGAATACTGCCGCGCCATGGAGCGAGAAAACACTCTGGAATACATACCTGCCCGTGAACGAGTGAAAAGGTCACGACAATTGACTTGATTCTTTGATTGTGATGCCTTAAATACAGGCTCACGGTTTCTTTGATGGGGTCTCTAGACTATGTCCAACGAAATTGATACGGATGCCATCAGACTCATTCGTTTGACAGGATTGAGAGAAGCTGAGATAGACAATGCTCGGAAACAGAAAGGAGCAAGCTGGGACAGAATCCAGAAGGCTATTGATGAACATACCCATTTCATCAACTTGGGTGAGAAGCACACACGACAGAAAGCTGTACAGGACCCTGTCCATGGTGCAATACTTCTCGAACCCTGGGAACTTGACATAATCTCCACTTGGGAAATGTTGAGACTGCGATATGTACGGCAGTTGGGTCCAGCCCACCTTGTATATCCCGGAGCAACCCACACGCGATTTGAACACTGCATTGGAACCAACTTTCTGGCACAAAAGTCGATTCGTGTAGTAAACTATTGCGATGACCTAGACACTGCATGCTTTGTACCATTCTCCCAGCTTCTTGATGACTACCACCAGAAACTATTCAGAGCAACCGCATTGCTTCATGATGTTGGTCATCCTCCCACCTCTCACACAATTGAGTATGCTCTTGAGGCCTGGGTTGGACTCGACCATCTTGACCTTGGGGAGTTCCTGATAGTAAATAGCAGTCTAACTGATGTCCTTACAAAGAATGGGATAGATCCATCTGATATTGTCAACATACTTAGACGTCAAACAAAAGACCCAGTTATGGGTCTGCTCTCAGAGTTCGTAGATCACCCACTTGATATCGACAAGACAGATTACCTCATTCGCGACGCACATTTCAGCGGCGTACAACTTGGTATATTTCCTGCTGAGCGGGTGATGCTGACCAATCGTGTTGTGAAGAATAAGGAAGGCAAATACATTCGTGCATTCATGCTCAAAGCAATTCATTCTCTGGAAGCTTTGATTCTGAGTCGGTCTTGGATGTTCAGTGATCTGTACTTACACCACGCTGTCAAACTTGCTGAGGCGATGATTTCAAAGGCTACCTATTTCAGGATGAAGGAGGAGGACCTATCAAAGAATGAGTGCATCGGACTGTTCACCCGAATGACTGATGGTGACATTTTCAGATGGCTGGAAGAGTCAACAATTGATTTTGTACGAGAATATGCTGCCCGAATTCGATATCGTAAGTTGTTCAAGGTGGTACTATCACGCCCACTCGCATTATTCGAGAGTGATACCCAAAAACTGTTCCATGAGATGCTTCACAATGTTCCAAAACTGATTGAGGCAGAGAATGAGTTGACCGAGGAGGTGGGAGGTGTTGTCATTGATGTTGTTTCACCCCCTATCGGAGAGAAGATCTTAGGGAAGATTCCCTTGCTTGTTGGGGGTGAGAAGGGTTTTGACATTGTAAACCTTGATGAAACCCAAGAAGGAGGACCAATCATGCAAATCCTGAAACAACAAGCTCAGACTATTCCATCAGTACGTGTATATGCCGACGCCAGTATTGCAGATAAAATCCGAAAGCGTTTTGAAAAGACATATCCTGTTGCTGACATTCCTACATACCGTGAAGATGAGTATGACCTCACTGAATATTGATCAAGTGATGCACAAGTTCGACAACCTTCTTGTACTCATGTTCGATATAGATGATGCCATATACCGCTTCTAGCAGAGTGCCCTTATCATGTTCAATCTCCGACTTGCTGGGGATGTCTGGATCAAAGTGGATGCGATATTCGTAGAGTCCCCATGCATCACAAAGCTTGGCCATATTTTCATTTGACACAATATCCGCCTTTCTCTGAGTGATTGTTCCAGCATTTCCCATGTGTGGTTCCCACAAGTACTGTAGTACCGCTGATGAAACGACCGCATCACCAACAAGTGCAAGTACCTTTGCCATCTCACTGAGATTTATCATTTCTGCGAACTCGTGTTGGTCAAGCGGATTATTCTTACTTCTCCTATACTGAGTCTCAAGCTCCAGAAAGATATTCTTTGTACTCGGTTGAAACATTGCAACCTGAAGAAGTTCCTTATGCCCAAACTCTATTCCAAGTGTCTTCTCCAAGTCCGGAAGAAGACTTTCTCTTACCCTCTTCAATCCGTCCTGAATTAACCCAATCTCCTGAACCCATCTCTCACATTTTGTCAGAAGTCTTGTATTGTTCCTTGGAGTTTTGGCCATTGTTGTATGAACTGTCCTAGATAGTAGGTCAAGTCGATGCTCGATGTATATTGGATTCCACGATAACGTGGTAATTGCCTTGTTTGTCAATGCATCACTTCCTTCAGTAGTAGCTGACTTCAGCATCTTCTGCATCATATCTCGACACATGAAATGCTGTTGTTGAATATTCGGTTGCTAATTTTGCCATCGCCAGTGTTATGAGAGGTGGTCCTAATGTAAGGTCAAAAATAATGTTATGTGTTGGCAGATGATTGAGTATTTCATTTTCTATGAACTCGTATGTCATCTGTAGATTCCCATAGTCCGTTTCATCTACCCCGCCCATGACCTCTTCAGGGACCTCCCTCCATATGGTGGTCCACACACGAAACGCGTCATCGGGAATGAATCGGTCCATGATTCGAGAGACTCCACGGGTCCAGCGAACAGCTTCAACAAAGACAAGTAGTTTTTTGGGATTGAAGTGTGGGTTGTTCACAAGCCATTGTACGAATGGTCGCTGGTCCTCGGGATTATTCAACGAAGTAACATACATTAGTGGTTTTGTGATATCAAGAGCTCTCCTAACAGGAATTACTGCCCGGGGATCCAGCTCAAAGAGGCGATACTGAGATTGTTTCCAACTCACTATTATTCCAAGGTCTTCAAGCCGTTGCGTGTTATAATAGAGCTTGGGACTTGTCACTTTTACCTTGGCAATCTCTTTCTTACTAGCTCCCTCAGCAACCATCTGCGCTTTAATGTCAGTGGCAATCTTCTCTCTGAGCTCTGCACCCGTCATCAGTCCTCCCTCAAGCTGGTCGAGGATTATCCTTCTGGCTCGGACTGTTTCAATCTCCTCCCGGACAATATCTTCTACGGGCCTTCTGAGCATTTTTCAGCACCTATCGCGGATATATTAGCTAGTAATTATTTGTAGTTTATTATTATACTTTTCGAAGATAAATGCCTAGAAATGGCCAAAAATGGCTTGAAATACGGGTATATTATACATAATTCAAATACTTTTCGAAAAAGTCGACTTTCATCGGACGTACCCTTAAATAGAATTTGCAAGAACAGAAAAGCAGTACAGAGTCTCAATGGCTCTGAGCTGCTGAACAAATCACTAAACGAGGACCGATAAAAAATGGCTGAAGACGAGTTTCTTGGCGCGAAGCCTGTAGTCATCGACAATGGTACAGGTCTAAGCAAGAACGGTTACGCCGGCGAAGATCAGCCACGCAGCGTTTGGCCCACACTGATTGGTTACCCACGTTACGAGTCAATCATGACTGACGTGGACCACTATACACGTGACTACTACATTGGTGAAGAGGCTATCAACCTCCGTGGTGTACTCCGTCTGGTCTATCCGATCGCACACGGAATCGTAGAAGACTGGGACGCTATTGAGAAGATTTGGAGTTACACATTCTATAACGATCTCAAGATTGATCCCAGCGAGAATCCGGTACTTCTCACAGAAGCACCGTTCAATCCTAGAGAGAACAGAGAGCGAATGGCATCTGTCATGTTCGACAACTTTGGTGTGCCCGCAGTGTATGTTGCCACACAGGCAGTACTTTCACTGTACGCATCCGGTCGAACCACTGGTCTGGTCATTGACTCAGGCGATGGTGTCACCCACATAGTACCAATCTATGAGGGCTTTTCAATCAACCATGCCATCCAGAGAATTGACCTTGCAGGAAGGGACATCACCGAGTATCTGCGCAGATTACTCAGACAGAGGGGTTACACCTTTGTGAGTGGTGCAGAGAAAGAGATTGTCAGAGACATCAAGGAGAAGCTATGTTACGTAGCTCTCGATCCCGAGAGGGAAAGGACTGTCGCTGACAAGGCTGGTGTTGACAAACCCTACATGCTACCAGACGGTGAAGTAATCACTGTCGGTGCAGAGAGGTTCCAGGCACCCGAGTTGTTCTTCAACCCAAGTGCCATAGGTCTTGATACCGTGCCACTCGACGATCACATTGTCAATGCCATCAAGGCTTGCGATGTCGACTTGAGACGTGACCTATACGCCAACATAGTACTCTCAGGCGGTTCAACCATGTTCCCAGGACTCAAGGAGAGGCTCCACAAGGAGATCACCGAGCTAGTCCCAGAGAACATCGAAGTCCGAATCATTGCTCCACCAGAGAGACAGTACTCTGTCTGGATTGGTGGAAGCATTCTCGGCTCACTGAAGACATTCCAGAAGATGTGGGTGTCCAAGAAGGAGTTCGAGGAAGTAGGACCCGAGGTCATTCACCGCTGTATCTAGTATACAATCTAGTTTCCGAAGAGGGAGGAATCCCTCTTCGCTCACTCTTTCTTTCGAATTTTGAATATCATCAAAATGAGGATATTGTGCTATACTACTTCATTTTCCAACCAAGAATACTCTTTATTGGATTGCTCTCTTTCAGGAATGGCTTGTTCTGGTTTTGCCAACCTCATCACAAAAAGACCGAGTATGAACTGAAATGGCAAAGGACCAACATACACTCCTACACTTGCAATATTGACCTCGCCAAGAATCCCAAATCCAGCAAAAACTCCTGGAATGAATAAGCTCAGCAATCCACATAGGATAGCCCAACGCTGTCTTTTGGGCTTGAAACAATATATTGTGACCTGAATTGCGTAAATTATGAAGAACAGTAAGAACATCATAACTGCTACTAGATAGGTAGGTCCACTTATCCATCCAGATGTTTCAGAATATGGCGATGGTGGGAAGTAAGCACCAAAAAAGAAATAGTACGCTACATCAATTCTCCAAATATTACCATCGTAAGTAATTCCGTGAGGGAGAATTACTAGGGGAGTTAGAATGGTTATTACCCAGAACAAAACCAATGCGAATCCTAGCCACCACCGATACGAAGAACTCATTCAATCCCTCAATTTTCAACCAATCAATTTTCTATAAATCCTATTAAAGACACAGCAGTGTACTAGATTGGTGGTTTCTGAAGAGGGAGGAATCTCTCTTCGCTCTCTTGTTTTTATCTCTAAGATGGACTTGTAGCAGAAGGCCGCATTATACGTATACGAGCATTATCGTAATAGTTGGTTGCTTCACTCGCGATTTTCTGAAACTCTTCATCTCCCCATAGTTTTGCAAACCTATTCTCGTCTGCAAAGAATACGAGGAAGACTACATGGCCTGTATTGTCAGACCAGAAGCTATAGTCTTTGATCACATCATTTTTCTTCATTTTTTCAATGTAGGGTATGGACTTCTGAGAATGGTCCCAATAGCCCTTCCACCGCTTCTCATCTTTTGGAGTATCCCATTCAAACATAACACACGTTTCCACACAAACACCTCCCTGAATAGAAACAGATGTATCATGCTTAACTTGTATAATTATTTTATCATATTTTTAAAAAAGTAATTGAATTGCAATCTACTTTCATGCTGCAATAAAACGTCATCAAGTCCGCCTTGGGCTTTATGGCTGATTAGCCGGAACGATTGGATTCTATGCTATTGGTTAGGCATTAAAAAGCAATAACTGATTCTTTCAAAAGAAAGACGCATCTAGGCTCTTCTTCTTTCACTTCTACCACAAAAAACACAGGACCACAAACAGATTGTAGGCAATGCTCCAAAGGTTATAAGCATGAATGACAAGTTCTCAAAGATTTGAGTTCCCGGAAATGCTTGAAAGACCCAGATGGAATAGACTAGAAATAACGGATAGATGATCCCAATCGCTATGAAACAATAATAGTCCCCTGCAGCTCGACATGTAAAGGAGCAATAGTTACGTCTAAACAGACCTCCTACGCAGATCCTGTCGCCATAATTAGTGGGGTTCCCGCACCATGCACATCTTTGAGTGGTGTCTCCATATCTCCCTCGTCTAGGATACTCACGGTCTTCTGGATATCGATAGTCCATTTATTCCGACTCCTATATCAGATCATGCTCCTTAATCGAATCTGTCATGAAGCAAAATAAAGGTCAGGAAATACTCCGACAACAAACAATCGCGCCTTTCTTTTAAACCTCATTCTTTGTCTTGAGCTTGATGAGTTTTCCACAATCTACGTAGAATAGAAATCTGTCCGATATGCATAGCTTCATGCTCTATCAGATGAAAGAGAATCCATTCTACACTCACCTTATCATCATCAGATTGAATGACTACATCAAGACTATCATCATCAAATGTCTTCAGATAATCGAGTACTTCCTGTCGAACTTCACTGAGTTGAGTAAGATAGAACTCTACATCTTTTCCTTCTATCTGATCTATATTTTCCCTAAGAGAGAATCCATGCTTCCACTTCTCATAATCCATCTCTTTTCCAGCAATGTCTCCAAAGATCCATCCCCATTCAACAGCAGCAATATGGAGAAGTAGTGTACCGATGGTTTCAACAATCTGTTTCTGTGGACTGAAATCAATCGTTTCCTTTGAGAGAGTTTCAATCCTCCTAATTAGAGTCCTTCGAGTTCTTTCCATCATTGAAAAGAATAGTGCCACACGAGGAGAAAGTTCATTTTTCCTGTCAAGAACAACGACATGCTTGTTTTCTTCGGACATATCTCTCACCCAAATCATTAGTCCTACTGCTATCTACTTGATGGTATGGTTTAACTAAAGCTTATTAATATGGAAATATCGAAGAGGGTGCTTCCCTCTTCGTTCTATTTCTTCTTCTAGTTCACCCCTTGACTTCCTTTCCCATTAAATATCCGCCAAAACCAATAATCCAAGCAAGAATTGGATTGATTGCCCACCTCTCAAGCGACCCTTTCGCCATTCCCATGAAGGTCACAGTTGAGCCAGTTGGAAGGCCAAGATAGGGGATGAAGACTATTGACAAGACTAGCGACATTAGGCCAAGAACCAATGATATGATTGACATTGGTTTGGTCTGATGTGTGAATGATGCCATAGCTGAGAATGCACCAAACATGATTGCCAACAAGGTGGCAATACTATGCATGGGTTGCATATACCCCGGAAAGACACCCACGCCCATAGCACCTATACCTGAGATTGTCAGAAGGCTTGGAAGGAGTTTTTTCTCTGAAGATTTGTACAAGAAAAACGCACCAACTACCATGAACGCACCGAGCAGGAAGACAGAAAGATTGTAGATGAGTGCAGTTGGACCTATTCCAAGTTCACTCACATAGTCAATGCGGCTGCTATAGCCATCATACCATGACTCTGCAGCAAGGATTCCAAGAAACCATTGAACTCCACCAACAAGGAATAAACTTCCACTTACTGTTAGCAGATTGAATCGTGTTGTGATTGAAGTTACAGATTTTTTCATTTTAAATCACGATTATGTACATGGATTGTCTGAATATAAGGTGTGAACAAACTTTGAGTTACATTGTGGTCTGCGCGACAAACTGGTTTTCATGCCTCATCTCGATTTTGATTCGCTTTTCAAAGTCTCACTAGAAATTTCTATTATTACGAAATTTCAAGGAAATTTTCCAATGCTGAAAGGACTGAGTTATATTCATCCTTTCATTCTTTCGTGTTCCATGGAGGAGGGTCAAAAGACTCTCTCTGGGATCATATCCTATCATTTACGTTTGAGCCAAATAATGATTGCAACCACAACAACCACTCCTGCAACAGCGATTCCACCAAAGAGTAGTAATGGATCAATGGGTCCACCTCCAGATGGTGTAGTTGCAGTAGCTCCAGTCGCTATGAAGATATATTGTGCATGACTCCAGACATCGTCAGTATTCTTTGCATAAACATCGAGAGTGTGCTCACCATTGGAATTCGGGAGTCCAGTCAACTCAGTTTGGTTCTCACCCGAGTCCCAAGAGAAGAACTTCTCTTCTGGCACCTGGCTGAAGAAGATAACCGGCATAGTCCCTACTGGTTTTGTAGATCCGCTCGGTATGATTCTATGTTCAATCTCAATAGGCCCTGAGTAAGGCAGCTGGTAATTATGAGTGCCTTTGCCATCCAATTTTATTGCTGTTATATTTACGAAATTACGACTCACTTCTGTTCTGACATAGTGATAGTACCCCCCTCCCCATACTGGATGGTCGTATAGTGGGGCTCCCCCGCCACCAGCTATGATTTGGGTAACTCCATTAACAGTCAGTCTATTAAAACAGTGGTCATGTCCTGTGATTAGGAGCGAAACATTTTGTTGTTCATAGAGGGTTTGCAATGCTTCCCTCTCCTCAGCAGGAATGTCAAGATATGCGTCGTCAACGTGTACTACTGGATACATTGGACGATGGATGACAACGAACTTCATCTCACTACTTGTGGTTGCTAGGTCATTCTCCAGCCAAGTGAGTTGATCACCAATTATCCGTCCTTCATTACCGTACTCCTCTGATGTCAACATTGTGAAATGAACTCCTGCATAGTCAAATGAGAAGTAGGGTGATGGTTCATCGTATTGAACAAACGCATCGAAAAAGTACTCTAGTCTGAGTTCTCCAGTCCTAGCTCCAGTGTCGTGATTACCAAGTACTGCATAGATCGGAGCATAGTGCCCAATACGGTCACTGATGTTTGTGAAATAATCCCAAGCCAAAAGATTGTCTGCGTCGTTCTCTGTTACTTCCCTAACAAAGTCACCTGTATGTATGACAATATGGGGCTGCTCAGCTGCAATCATTTCTGCAAGTTGAGCCCACTCCGGAGGTTGTTCCATAGTAGTCCCAGGTCGATTGTCTCCAACGATGATCATCTTGAAGGGGTCACCAGGTGCAGGGGCTGTGAGGAAACTGTAGATTGGACTCTGTATGCCATTTGAGATAACACTGTAATAGTACTTTGAATCAATATCCAGTCCTGATAAGGCAACATAATGGTCTGTATCAAGCGTAGTGTTCGTTTCAATTTCAGTAATCGATGTATTGAGTCCATATCTCACTGTGGCGTTTGTCAGACCTTCGGTTCGCCAGAAGATTACTGCGGAATTCTCAGTCACCATGTTGACAGTAGGTCCTCTAGGAAAAGGACTCACAGCATTAGAAGTGATGTTTCTATCCACTAGAGAATATGTTATGGTTCCTGCATCGTTTACAAAGACCGCGAGTATCGGACTAGCAAACAATGCTAAGATTAGACATATTGTCAGCTTTCTATTCAAGATGAGCACCCTACTACCAAAGGGTTTCGTGACTATTAAGAACTTGGAATTTATGAGATAGTATTGTTTCATTACTCTTAATCTTCTGAATGGAATAACTCAAGATTGCTAGATATCAAGGAGACCAATAGTAGAACTGCTTGTGGTATACATCCTTGAAACCATATCTTCTGTAGAGTTTCTGAGCTGGATAATTAGTCAGTGTTGTATCAAGATATACGCCGTTTGAGCCACTAGATTTCAGGCTCTTCAGTACTTCAACAAGCAAGAAGCTAGCAAGTCTCTTCCCTCTCGCATCAGGTACAAGTCCAACTGGTCCTATGTCTGGCTCGCCATCATCTCCCTCCCGTGTGATCACAAATCCAATAATTTCTCCCTCTTTTTCAAGAAGCAATGATGCATCTTCAATATAGGGCTTAGATTTGTCAAAGAAATAGTGAATGGTCACATCCTGCTCTGGTTTACTCAACGAGAGGAACAGCCCTTCCTTGCTCTCCCTCAAAGTACGAAAGGCTGGAGCCTCTATCATCTCGAAAGACACTTCTGAGAATCTCCTCAGCGTGTATCCTTTGGGCAAATCAAGTTTCGGTAATTCAATTGAATTGAGATCAGACTTCATGTGAATCTCTTCAGCAGCAAACTGGAAATCACATTTCTTGTACCACCCGACCAACTTACTTGAGTATGATCGATGTGCTTCAGTTGGAAATACTATTTCTATCTCCAAACGAGTGTGACCATTCTTCACGAAATCCCTCTTTGAAGCTTCAATCAACGCAAGTGCAATCTCTTCGGAATTTGGCTTTTCTGCAACGACAGGGTAATAGCCGTTTATGAAGGCCATAAGTGGGAATCCAACATAATAATACATCCAACCTACTAAATTACTATCATCATGTGCCGTTAGTATCTGATAGGCATCATCACTTACTATATTCTCAATACTCTTAGCAAGCTCGTCCACACTCTTATCAGACCCCAGAGGAGTGTTTTTTCTAGAAGTTATGGTAAGACGGGCGAGTTTCTTGCAGTCCTCCCCACTGAGACCGCCAAATCTAATCTGGACCACTGCTATCACAAATCCTTGAGAATCTTCTTCAGATATTTTGCGTGTTCAATGGCTTCTTGTTTCTAACCTTGTTTTTCTTTCTCTTTATCCAAGTCCTTCACACGTTTCTCAATCTGACTCTCTGTCTTCTCGATTCGTTTCTCAATATCCTTTATTCGTTTCTCTCGAGATGATATCTCATTCTTCTTTCTTTTCTCGGCTTGTTGATAGACCTTTGTTACATCATTCCATTCGTGTTTGGCTAGTCGCAGTTGCTCCTCAAGGCTCTCAAATTGAATCCTCTTTACTTCTGCAATATTCCAGTAGTCTTGCACCTCAGACTCAAGCCGTGTACGTACTGTATCTAAGTCAGAGTTGAACTGTGCCAGCTCGGTATACAGATTCTTTAGGTCATTAACAATTCCAATAATTTGTGGGTCCTGCCGGTATGCTGGGTCCGGTAGAGATGATATGATTGATTCAATCTGGGGAATAGACGCTGGGGACTGTTTGACTGCTGGTTTTGAGGGAGGTGGTGTTGGTCTTGGCATCACCGCCTTTGCTTCTGGCATTGGAGGGGGTGCTACAGGTTTGGGTTTTGGTGTGGTCACTTTTTCCTGTACGGGACCAGATGGCGGTGTCGCAGGAGTTGCAGGAGCGGTAGGCGTTGCGCCAGGCGGTGCCACTGGTTTTGTAGGTGCAGCACCAGGTGGTCCCGAGGGAGGTGGTGTTGAGGTTGCAGGTGGTGGTGCCGCAGGAGTAGGTGTACTAGTTGGTGCAGCATTCATCTGAGGTTGGGACTCAACTTCACCCATGAGCTCTTGAACCTCACTAGCTCTGAGCATTCTTGTTTCTATAATACCTTCACCTTCCTCCTCGATACCCACTTCATCAGCTTTGGCAAAGGCTTCCATCGCTTTCTCCATTTCAGATTTTGGTTTTAATGTACCTGCGGCGCTTCGAACCCTGTCTCTAGAAACCTGACTTGGCTTTACCCACTCATCATCTGTAGTGACTCTTGCTTCACTTGTCGAAGGAGGCGGCGCAGGAGTTTCTGAAGCCTGAGGTTCTACTTTTACGTCAGGCTCTGAAATTGCCTGAGGTTTCTTTTCTACTGATAACAGACTTCCTCCACACCGAATACAATACTTACGAGTAGGTTGATTTGCTCTACCACACTTAGGGCAGGTTCTCATTTTATACAATCTCCATCAATCGAACCATCTAGAATTATTCGCAACTTTACTGTAAAGGTTTTCTGAGATGAAAAATCATTGTAACTCTATAACCAAGGTAAGCTAATATTCACTATACAGCTTGATAATTCGCCGGTGATATGACTTGATTAGTCATGCAATCGAAGCGCTTCTGATAACTGACAAGGGTGGAAGTCCGAGGTTCTACATGCAGCTAGACCCTAAAGCACTCAATATGGACCCTGTAATGGCTTCCAGTTTCTTTGCAGCTATTGACATGTTCTCAAAAGAGGTCTTCGATGAAAAAGCACCGGTGGTCCAAGTTGATTATGGTGCTCGATTATTTACTCTAATCAATGGTGTCAAAACCAATATGATCGCTGTAAGTGTTCAACGGCTTACACAAGATTCAGTCAACATACTGGACTCCCTCTTGGCTGAGTTTGAACTTGATTGGCTTGAAGTTGTTGATCCCTTTGAATTCAGTTTTGAAACGTCTTTTGTCGATGTATACCTTGAAGCATTTGGGGAACGAGTGATGGAGAAGCTCTCACTCAGACTTCTTGGTGAAACGTGGGTGCCTTATTTCACAACTACACCAGATTCACTTGAATCTGTACACAGTAATCTTATGGGCCACATCAACGGGTCAAGAAATGTTAAAGAGATAATTGAAATTAGTGGTCTCTCACGTAGAGAGGTCGTACTTGATTTGTCTAAATTGTGGGCACATCGAGTAATCCGCTTTCGAAACATGTTCAATTTCAACGACTTCATGACCACAGGAACTCAGTTTGTAAGATATGCGCAGGCCACATCCAATGAAACAAAAGACCTGAAGACACTGCATCCCGATATGGCTGGTGTTATTCCACATCTAGCTGGAATGATAGATGGTCGTAGGACTGTTCGCGAAATTCTAGCTGTACTTGGTACCCGATATGACGAAAGTGAACTTCTACGAGCCTTGGACTATCTTATCGAAGTTGGTGTCATCGAAGCGTTAACTCCTGAGAAGAGGAGAATCCTCCTTGCGAAAGAGGCTTTGGAGTTAGCAATCCGTGTTGCAGAGGGGACTTACAGCATCAATGAAACAACGAATGCATTACAGTTTGTGATGAAGAACAGCAGGACACCTGAAGCTCTGAGTCAGTTACAACTCAAGGATGGTAAATGGATGGTCGACTTTGATTTCAAGGTTCTTGAAGGACTGAACCAGAAACGGCTCATGATGCTGTTCGGGGAGTGGATGAAGCTTCTCGCACAGTTTGTTAATTCATTAAATCCTGCCAAATTGAATCTCTATATTGGTAACCTCACAACAGTGATCTCACAGAGAATCATCAATCGATATTCCGCTTTTGACCTAAGGGGATTTGAGGAGTTTGCATACTGGCTTGAGATATTGAGTACCCCCACTAAACCACATGTGGGACCAATCGAAACTAGTAACCTCCAGATTACTTGGAACAGTGCTCTAGAGGAGTTAGCCTATATTCTAGTAACACGTGGACATATTATATACAAGTCAGAGAGCATCACGCAGATTAAATCTGCTTCTGGAACTCCATTAATTGATCTTCTACCTACTGAGTGGGTGGGTAGGGACAAAGTAGAAACCTTCGAACGAATTATGGTGGAATATGCAAATCTCGGACCAGCTGCGAAGCTTACACTTCTTGTCCTTGCTACTCAACGTGGGATATTGATTCCCAAAGAGATTATTATCTAGCTTGAACAGTGTTATCTTCCATCTGAAGAACTGTTATCTAAGAAAATTGATGAAACCTATATGGTGTCAGTTCATGAGTCCATCCTATCTATTGAAAATTGTCACGGTTGGAGCAGCGTCGGTCGGAAAGACCAGCATAATCATTAGATATTCTACTGGATCTTTTAGGGAACACTACTCACCCACGCTTGGTGTAGGTTTTGCTTACAAGAAGATGGATGTTGATGACGACTCTGTCAACCTCCAGATTTGGGACTTGGGCTCTCAGGACTTTTTAGAACGGACCCGCGCAAATTATTACTTGGGAGCTCAGGGTGTCGTCTTCATGTTTGATGTGACCTCCTGGGAGTCACTCAATGAAGTCATTGAATGGAAGAACGAGGTTGATCGAAATCTCGATGATTATAAGGCAATTCTGGTTGGGAATAAAACAGATCTAGCTATGGAGCGAGTCGTTTCTACTGAGGAAGGTAAGAAGATTGCCTCAGAGATGGGGGTTGATTATATCGAAACATCAGTTCGCCTTGACATGAATGTTAATACAGCCTTTGAGATGATTGCCAGGAGTATTATTTCTTCCTTCCACTAATCAGATGAGTTGACTATTGACTTTGTAGGTGGTTTTTAGTAGCAAGGTTTACCTTGAGGCTTGCTCTCTTGCAATCTCTAACGGAGGTTTGATATCCTTTGGAATAGGACAGATGTATTTCCGTCCAGTCATTTTTTCTGCATGCTCCGCTTTAATCTTCTCTAGAATATCCGGCTTTGTAATGAGTTCAACAGATGACCCGGCCATTACCTTTGTTGCGAATATCAGTGACTTATGTCCTATACTCATTCCCATACAAGCTGTCCACTGCCAATCATGTCCTGCAGCCTCAAGAGTTGCTGTAGCTGTTGAGAATTCCATAGTTGGTGCTATCCAACTTACATCTCCTGTGTCTGTTGATCCTGGCCATACTATTCCATCATCCCAGGGATCATGAATCTCTCTATCGATATGGACATCATTCTCTACCAATTGTTCCCACCCGGGTCGTTTTGAGGCTCTGAGTTGTTCACTTTTTGCCTCTCTTGTAACAGTCTTTGCCATCTCTTCTGCAAACTTCATCTCATCATCTGTATAATCTGGTGCTCCAATCTCGCGCATGTTGTTTGTTACAAGCTCACTGAGGCCCTTACTAGGTAAATCATTTGAGAGGCCTTCAATGAATTCAACTTTCAACTTGGTTTGTGTCATGAGCGCCGCACCTTCAGCTATCTTTAGTACCCAATCGTATATGTGGTCAACCTGCTCTCGCTCAGGAGCTCTGATATAGTACCAAGACCGAGCATAGTCTGGTACAACATTAGGTTGCATTCCTCCCTCCTCAATCACATAATGGAGACGAGCTTCCGGTATCACGTGCTCACGCATGTAGTTCACCCCAATGTTCATGAGTTCGACTCCATCGAGCGCACTCCTTCCCATGTAAGGAGTCGCGGCTGCATGAGCTGTTGTGCCATAGAAGTGGAACTTTGCAGAGTTCATGGCTAGGGTACTTCCCAGTCCTGCAACATTGAAGTGTCCTGGATGATGACTCAACACGGCATCCACACCATCAAAACATCCAGCTCTGACCATGAACACTTTGCCGCTGTAGGTTTCCTCAGCGGGTGTCCCAAAGAACTTCAGAGTTCCTTTCAATCCATGTTTCTCCATCGTCTTCATTGTGGCGATTGCAGCCATAACACCAGTAACACCATGGATGTTATGACCACAACCATGTCCGGGAGCTCCCTCCTCTACTGGATCACGGTATGGGACCGGCTTTTGCGATAAGCCCGGAAGTGCATCAAACTCTCCCATGAACCCAATAGTAGGGTGTCCTTTTCCATAGGTTGCGATGAACGCTGTTGGCATTTCTGCAACTCTCATTTCAATGGAAAAGTCATGACTCTCAAGTATCTCCGCAAGAAACTTGGAGGACTTCTCCTCGACAAGTCCCAACTCTGCGAAATCAAACACCTTGTCACTAGCTTCGATAATCATACTCTTATTATCAGAAATCCATTTCCACGCATCTTTTTTCATCTGGTTGACCCGAAAGTAAAACAGTCCGCTCACTCTTAAATCTGGCTGGATGTACGCAGTGACTGATTTCTTGCTATGAACTTGCTATTGATATATAGCACAAATAATGATGTCCAGAGTGGTTCCAATGCAGGACAAAGAAGAGAAGGTTGTCCACAAATCAGTAGGACCAATCCTGGTGGCTCAGTTAAGAATTCATGGTACAATCAAGGACTTACCAGATGCGTTTTCCAAACTAGATTCGGCAACGGGAAACCTAAGTATTGGACCACCTATAGTCATTCATCACTGGGGTGTCAGTGATGAAAATGGTCATGATATGGATGTATGCTTTCCAGTTAGTGAACCCATCGAAGATAAGAACATTACATCAGCGACTCTTCCGGCAAAGGAAGCAATGACTATGATACATCGAGGTCCTTACTCGGACATAGGTTCCTCGTACCAAAAGGTCTCTAAACATACCTCTGAGCGTGGACACCCCATAGCAGAATCAACAAGGGAAGTCTATCATCAACTTGACTTGGACAATCCTGAGAAAACAGTGATTGAGATCCAGACTGTACTGCATGATTGGGCACAAAGATATGCGGCGAAGCTGGAAACTGTGCTGGGCACGAAGGTAAAAGAGGAGGTCTTAGCCCCTCTCAGCGATTTAAATATAGACTCACCCGTTGGTGTTCGGCAGAGAGCTCTCTGTGATTCTATTGGTATCTTGGAGACGTACACAGACGATGATCAGCAATATGAAATCCTATCGTACTGTGCTCACATATTTCCTGTGGAACTCATACCTGCCATGAGAGAACTATTCATTGAAACAGATAGTATAGATATAGTAATCGACGCAATGCTCAAAATCGGTGGATACTATCCCAAGAAAATGCGAAGAGAGGGTTCCATTATTTATTCAGAGAAGAGCCCTGCGAATCCTGCTGCATTTAAGGCGGCAAAAACGGATGCTGAGAAACGAAGAGCTTACTGTTTTTGTCCTCTTATTAGAGATTGTCTTGATGAAACTCCCGAAGCATTTTGCAACTGCTCAGCTGGTTGGCCAAAACAACTCTGGGAAGGTATACTTGACCAACCCCTAAAGATTGAGATTGTGCAGTCCCTGACAAAAGGTGACGATAGATGCGAGTTTGCTATTCATCTCCCGCCAGGAGTTTCATGATGTAGGTAATAGAATACGATATGACGCACCTTTGTCACTAGACATTATCTCAATAGAACCACCATAGCCCTCAACAACTTTCTTACTAAGATATAATCCAAACCCTCCGCCTGTTGTTGAAGCTCCTTTTTGGAACAATTTTGGTAGTAACTCTTCGGGTATACCTGGACCGTTATCTCTGATAATTGTCTGTATATTCTCTTCTTCTTGAGAAACTTCAATTACAACTTCGACATCTCCCTCTGAAAACTTCGCAGAATTACGAAGGAGATTGTCAAAGACAATTGCTATGAGACGGGCACTCTGAAGTTCTTTTATCTGTGTACCAGACTGAATTTTGACCTTGAGGTTTGAGTGTGCCCTCTCAGCGTTTGCCTTTACCTTCTCAAGTATACTGATGAGGTTACTTTCTTCAGCTTCTCCAGGACGACCAAAGACATCAAGAAGATGAACCATTCTCTCAGATGCTGCTTCAATGGTCTGTAAATACTCTTTAATTCCATTATCATCTTTCATTATCATCAATGCGGCTTCTGCGTGATTCATAATAATCTGTAAATCGTTTCTTATGTCATGCTGCAAGAATGAAGCGTAGAGCTCCATGTCTCTATGGGAATGAGCTGCTTTTCGGTCTGCCATTAATCGTTGTGTAATATCTTGTTTAACAGCAACATAATGCGTAACATCACCATCCGAACTGAAGATTGGCGAAATCCATGCATCTTCCCAATAAATCTCATCGTTCTTTTTCTTATTAACAAAAAGCCCCCGCCATGTCTTTCCCTCTTTCAAAGACCTCCATAGATCTTCATGGGTTTCCTTTGGCGTGAGTTCAGTCTTGAGGATTCGCGGGTTCTGCCCGACTGCTTCCTCGAATGAATATCCAGTAAGAGTCGTAAATTTCGGGTTTACATATTCAATGGTTCCTTCCGCATCAGTAATGACAACAGAAGTTGGGCTTTGTTCAACCGCCATGGAGAGTTTACGAAGTTGCTGCTCTGTTTCTTTCGCTTTTGTGATATCAATCACAACTGCGATGGTTCCGATGACTTTGCCAGTCTTATCTTTTCGGGGTACTGCTGAAACTCTTACAAGAATCGGTTTTCCATCTTTTCGTTTCATAGTCAACTCATATGCAGAAGAAACACCGCTAATTCGCTCAGCAGTTTCACCTCGAAGAGTTTCTATTTCATCCTTCGAAACAAGGTTGAATAAATTCAATCCCGTGAGCTCGTCTTTCTTGTATCCAAGCATCTTAGCAAAGGCATCGTTAACAAAGAGTAGATCTTCATTCAGATTAGTGATTCCGACTCCTTCTGGAAGAAGGGCTAATAGCTGGCTATAGCTCTCCTGAGTCATTCTAAGAGTATCTGTCCTAGAATCACTTGTGTTAGGCATGGTGAATTCCGCCAATTACTCTCTGCTAAGAGCAAGTTTCCAATTGGCAATTTTTCGCTAGTAAATAGACTTTCCTATAATATATAGAGAAGGATATCCCTAGTTCTGCCTCGTTCTCCCTTCAACTCCTCCTCAGCTACTCATATTCTCAAAACAATGAGCTGATTTGAAACATTAACCTGAAATATATCTTAACTATCAAATGTAACACTATGTCAGCAAGCTCATATAGTGCCACTTTCAATTGGAAACATGATGGAGTGTTTGTGTTATGACCTCCTCCGAAATCCAAACAAACCTGGCAATTTTCTGGGACGTCGAGAATGTCGCTGATGAAACAGCTACACATAGATCAATGACGGAGAGAATTCAACAGACTGGAATCGTGAATCGAATGTATGCGTTTGCAGATTGGGATTCTCGACGCCAGATGGCAGAGGAGCTATACTCCTTAGGATATGACTTGATTCACATTCCTGACACAAAGGATAATGCAAGCGACTACAAGATGGCTGCTTATATCTTGGAACATCTCATACACTACAAAGAAACCAGTCGTTATGTTCTGATTACAGGTGATGGCGACTTCAAATTGATTGCAGGAGCTCTCAAGGAACATGGTGTAGAACTATGGTTAATCAGTAATCCCATCATCACAGCATCAGAGCTACTAGAATTAGCAACGATGTATAGTGATATCTTCTCCTTCAGACCTGCTTTGGATTGCGTTCGCCCAGAAGATTGTGACGCATCCGTACAGAGCATTGTTCAGATGCGACATCTTGCAGCTGTACAACTACAGGAGGTAATCAGAGTCATCAATAAGACCGGTAGTAAACCGGGTGTTGGCCATGCAAAGCATGTGATGAAGTCTTTGAACCCTGACTTTGACGAAGCTGCGATGAACTTTGCCCATTGGAACGACTTTCTTGATTGGGCTGAAGCTCAGAACTATATTCGACGAGAAGGAGAGCTTCCGGGAACCATTCTGACACTTCCTGACAAACTATCTCCTGAAACTGTGAAGATGTCACAAGAGGTCAATGAAGCTTTTGCATTTATGGCAAAAGTTGCTGAAGAAGGGCTCGCTGAGGGTTCTCCCTATGACCTCATGGAGTTTGGCGAAAAACTCAAAGAACGTGGTTTAGAATTTGACAAGATTGGTTATAGACGATTTTCGGATTTTGTTCTCTCTGCAGAGAAACGTGGCTTGATACGAATCATTGCTCCTGAAAAGGAGGGTGCCCCACCAATTGTCCTTCCTGTTTACGATACGGACCAGTTGCAGGACTGGTTTGAGAAGAATGTGGAAAGAATCTTTGGTCCATCAGTGAATGTCCCCAAAACGTCATTTCTGAAGAAAATTGGTTCGATGCTTCTTGAAACTCAGACAACCCTTGCTGAACTTGAAACTTTTCTGACCACACCTCACGTAAAAGAAACATATAACCAAATCCTCAACGCTAGTGAGATACCTTTTCTTCCACCATTCCAGCAATCTTTGGCCCATGTTCTCATTGGCAAGGGACTGGAATGTCCCATAATTGTGGATAAAGTCAATGAAGAACTCAGTCCACTTGGCATCAAACTCAAATGTCCAGAATAACAGAAGGATTATCAGCCCTTTTGTTCATGACTCCTAAGTTGTGACCGCCATGAATCCATATGAAAAACTTGCTGCTGTTCTAGACACAATTCCAAATGGGTTTCCACCAACTGATGATGGGGCTCACCTCAGAGTCCTTGAGTGGATTTTCACACCAGAAGAGGCTGAACTAGCAAGTCAATTGAAACTCAGTGCTGAAACTGTTGACGAGATAGCTGCTCGTTTGGATCGACCAAAGGAAGAACTGAAAAAACTTCTTGAAACCATGCTCGAGAAGGGCCAGATTAACTCATGGGTATCGAAGAGTGCAGGTGCTAGAAAATACGGATTGTTACCCTTTGCTGTTGGGATTTATGAGGAGCAGCTGAACCGGATGGATGAAGATCTTGCTCAACGTCTCGAACAGTATTTTAAACATGAAGCTGGATTCAGAAAGTTTGCTTCAATGAAACCAGCTGTTTTTCAGGTGATTCCAGTCAACCAGAGTGTGAGTACAGAGCTTGAGATTCATAGTCTTGAGAGAGCAGAAGAATTGATTGAGTCTTCAGCTTCGTGGGGTGTTCGCGACTGCGTTTGCAGAAAGCAGAAGGATTTGATTGGTGAAGGCTGTGACTATCCTAGATCAGTCTGTCTTGCATTTGCTCCCAATACGGAGAATGCATTCGATGATGATGAACTGACAAAATCCATTACAAAAGAGGAATCACTCAGACTTCTCCGAGAGGCTGAAGAAGCTGGTCTCATTCATTGTACCTATAATATTCAATCAGGAAGGACTTTCATTTGCAATTGTTGCACATGCTGCTGTGGTGTCCTGCGGGGGGTAGAGAAACTTGAAACCCCTCGTGAATACATAAAGACTGACTTCATAATGACGGTAAATGCTGATTTATGCACAGGTTGCGAATCGTGTGTTGATAGATGCCAGTTTGACGCACTAAGCGTTCCTGAGGATGTATGTGTTGTTGATACACAACGATGCATAGGATGTGGTGTCTGTGCTATTGTCTGCCCAGAAAGTGCGCTTATGCTTACACGTGATGAATCTCCAAGTAAACTTGAGCAACCAGCTAATCAACTAGACTGGATGACAAAGCGTGCGATGTCTCGGGGTGTTGACCCCTCAGACATAATGTGAGTTTGTTCAACACACAGCAAAGAATGACTAGTCTTAAGAAGAACCGACTAGAACATCTGTGTGAAACAGCAAATGACCACTGATACTGATCCTAAGAAAAAGGAAGGACCGAAGAAAGGACGAAGCAAACGTTACATACCTAATCTTGCTGAGTTCTATTTCAAACCTCCTCATGACTGGTCAAGAGAGAAGGCTGAACAGCTCTATACCAGAGCAAAATCACCATCAGCCGCGTTTGAGTTGGACAGTATCAGGTTTGAGGATTGCATTGAAGGGATGAAACAAATTCCTGCAAAGTCAATTGACTTAATCATCGCTGATCCTCCCTTTGGCATAGACTTCGATGGAAAGAGTGGGGTGTATAACCGTGATGAGAAACTTGTCATCGAAGGGTATGAGGAAACTGACGAATCTTATCACCAGTTCACTACAAACTGGATCGCTGAACTTCCAAGAATCATGAAACAAAGCTCGTCTGCGTATGTGTTCAGTGGTTGGACAAACTTGGATGCAGTCCTTGGTGCAGCCCGAGATGCTGGTCTTGTCACTCTAAATCATTTGATTTGGCACTATCCCTTTGGTGTATATACAAAGAAGCGGTTTGTAACAAGCCACTATCACATTGTGTTACTTGTCAAGAACCCTCGGAGATATTTCTTCAACAAAATCGAGAACTACCCTGAAGATGTTTGGTCAGTCAAACGTAGGTATCGTACAGGACTAGCCAAGAATGCAACCACGCTTCCTCTTGAAGTGGTAATGAGATGCATTGACTTCTCCTCTAGACCAGGTGACATTGTACTTGACCCATTCATGGGCAATGGAACGACAGCAGTAGCAGCTAAGAAGAACTTTCGCAGGTTCATTGGTTTTGAGATTAATAAGAACCTACGAACATTGTTGGAGAAGGAAATTGCTAAAATTGACCCTGGAGAGTCATATATCCCGTACGCTGACCGTCTTCCTACAAAAGAGGAGTTAGCGAAGAAATATCCCAAAGCGTATCGGGAATTTACTCGTAGAGAAACAGAGTCCTGAAGATCAGAACGGAGAGACTTGATGGATATGGATGTAGAGGAACTACTCAAGCGCTATGGTTCTCAACGTGACCAGCTTGCTGATGCAATGAGTGTTAGTGACCTCTATTCGCGTCAGTATGGGACAGAATTAGCCCGATGGGAAGCAATGTTGCTACATGAATTTCATGAAAAGGAAACAGGTCGTCTAATCCGACTTCGTGGATTTGTTCATCACACACGGGACTCGACTCTGGTACTTCTTACTCCTAGTCCATGGCTGATGGAGGGTGAGTTCGTTTTTTTCAGTCAAGAACATGAACTACCACCTGATGGTTCTTATATCGAAGTTATTGGTCCAAGGATTGCGACTCCACAACTTCTCCAAAGTGCCCAAAAAATAACACCTGCAGTTTCAGCTGAATCATGGACGAGCTTATCCATGGATTTCCTTACTGACATTCGCCCTCCCCTCAGTTTCAAGGAACTCTCCAACATTCTCTTTGAACGCGTTGGGATGGCTGAAGCTAGTAAGAGAGTCTTTACTCGTCTCTTTGTTTCTAGCCCTCCGTATCAAGGCAGTATCGGTGGACTGACCACAGGCATTCAAGCCATCGCCTCGCAAGCGCAGGTCCGACGATTGCTCTCATTCATCAGAGGAGTACTCCCACCAGCTATGAGGAATCGTTCTCCAACAATCAGGAATATTGACGGAATTAAAGTCAAGACTCCCCGACTCTGGCGATTTGATATAGGATCCTATTCTTTCAATAGACTGCAACAAATTTGCGTACAACGAATAGACCCCTCAGGTTACCAAGAGGTTTCTGTCGGTACACTCACTGATTCGGACACTGCAATTCTTCCGGATGTCCCTCTTGCACTCACCACTGAGGACTTTTGGATTGAAACTGGAAAACCATCTAATCTTCGGCTACCAATCATCAAATCTGCCATTACTTACCAAATGCTCACTCCTGAAATTTCTAAGCGCAGCCTAGACTCTTGTACAAAGCATGTACTTGCTCGATTAGAAACTCTACGAGAAAGCTTTGGTCTTGATGAAACATCTCTTGCACGTGGAAACGTCCTCGACGCTGATGCTCTTGGAAGACCTATGAGCACTCTCAGATTGGCTCGGTCGTCTGCGAGAGCCTACTGGAAAGAAAAGGTGACAGCAAAGGACTTGAAGCAAGCTTGGAACCGCGTTCTTGAACCTGCACTCAAAGAATTCATGGAGCTCACTGAATTGAAAGAAAGTGCAGAGAAAGATTGGGGACGGAAAGCTAGGATAGACAAGTTCAACACAAAGGTATTGAAGGCAGTCAGGAAACTGGACACAGGAAAACGGGGTTCACTCGGACCCACCTTGAATGAGATTGTAGAAGAAGCAGGCGTTGAAAGACATGTAGCTGCAGAAACCCTCGCACGGATGAAGGATAGTGGTGTCCTCTATGAACCGCGCTCGGGTCACTACAGGTTGGTATGAAGTACTTTATGCGAAAGACTTGAAGAACTCCTCTGGTTCCTGTCCCTCTTCGATTATCTCAATCTCTTGCACACCAACACGTTCAGCATCATATCTTCTCGCAAGAATAGTAGCATCAAATTTCTCATGGGCGGTAGCGTCTTTACCTCTCCAGACCCAAATGTCCTCCCATGCATCAAGAAGGAAGACATCATCACTCTTTAGAGAACCCCTATCTAAATCGACTTCAGCGAAATATGTTTCGTCGCCTTCACGGTGCACTCTCCACAATTTGTGTTCATGAGTTTCCATATGGACCTTCTTCAGGATGCTCTCCGTGTCTTCATCAGTCAGTCTGAAATCATCAAAGAGTGCTTTGAAGTCGGCCGGTTCATTCCCTCCATCTATTCTATCGATGTCTGCTTTCCCTTCTCGTGCTGTGTCCTTCATTACTGCTGATGCAGCCGTTAGGAATTTCTCATCAACCTGGGAATTAGGACCAATCCAAAGATAGATCTTGGGACCCGCATCCACTAAATAGCAGTCCCCCCGGCCAAAGCTACCGGGGTCTTTCATCTTCACAAGTCGTCCTTTCTGAATGTGGTATGTAATTGGTTCGGGCATGTTTGGCCTCTCCTTTGTATCGTAGTTTAATTTTCATGTATAAATGAAAGTCCGATATAATCAGTGACTGTATTCAATACGGCAAACCTGTCTATGTCACAATGGTCAATGTGACATTATACCAGTACGTCCAAGGTGGAGATTCGAAGTAATTGAAGAACGAAATGATTCTGGGGACTCCGGATATCTTGTCAATATAGCTGTGCCACTCTGCGTATCGGTCTGTATCATTCATTGAATAACCAAAGTAGAAATAGTCCCTTCTCTCGGATGAGAGATATGAGTTATGTTGTGTGAATGGTCTTCTAACATCATTTGGGAAGAGTGAATCAAGATGATGCCATCCTCCAACTGGTAACAGAGCCATTGAAACATGCATATTAATCGCAGAATAGTATTGAGCTGGAATATTGGAACCGTTTGAAAACGTCGTAGTGGTCTTCAGATATTCTACCACGCTCTCAACAAAGTCATAACCATAGAATATGATTGTCACATTGGGAAGTGAAACAACCTCTACAGATATGCGTGTATTATTCATCGTGGAGTATTGAGGAGGTAGAGTTGTTGTACCTGTGGTAGTGTTGCCTTTGACTAAGATATCATAGAGAAACTCATCATTTTCTTCGATTGCCCAAGAGAAAGTCATAGACTCTCGAACATATTCTGTGACGAATCCGACTGAGAGCGTGATCACTACAGTCAATATGACCACAGAAATGATTCTCTGACGATGATTCACGTCACCACACCACGCAAGACTATTCTCTCTATGAGTACGGCTCCTTTTGGTCATTGTGCTTTACTAATAGAAAACTATCTTATCCTCCGAGATACATGCAAATAGTACCTTGCCAGAACTTCCAGAATTGCAAATCATTGCAGAAAGACTAACCACCCTTCTTTCAGGTTCTATCATTAAGAAGACAGTGGTCCATAATCATATAGTCGTACATGGAATGCCAGTTAGTGATTTCGAAGAACGGTCAATGGGCGAGACCTTTGATACCGTGACTGCAAATGGAAAATTTCTGGTCTTCTCTCTAACTAACTACGACCTTGTTCTAAACCTCATGCTAACTGGTAGGGTTAGAGTCATTTCCAAGTACAAGAAGCCCACCAGTCATGATATGGTCTCTTTTGAGGTTGAAGACATAATTCTATGGTATTCTGATGCAAAGAAAATGGGACGGATCTATCTCGTTAACAAGGGTGACTACTCCAAAGTCGCTGATTTTGAGGGCAGAGGTCCCTCCGCTCTTGATCCCTCTCTCACTCTTGAAATTTTCAAAGAACGACTGAAAAATCATAGGGGCCAGATCAAAAACGTCTTGCGGAACCAGCGGTTTGTGAAAGGAATCGGAAATGCATACGCAGATGAGATTCTGTTATACGCTGGAATTCTCCCATTTCGAAGGCGTTCCACGCTATCAGATAACGAAATCAAAAACTTGTACCTAGCAATGAGGAAAGTTCTGGACCGTATACATGACATTCTCTCTGAGAGGTCTCTAAATGAGATTGCATTAGAAAAACGAGATTTTCTTATGGTCCATAATAGAGGCGGTGAAATCTGCCCACTGTGTGGAGGTAGAGTGTCCGAAGTCACTGCAAATCGGTTCAAGACTAACTATTGTCAAACATGCCAGAAGTAATATGAGTAACCACTCCTCTACATCCTGCAATCTTTGGAGTGAGTAGATATGGATAAATGGGAAGAGCAGTTCCTCCGAGAAATTGTTGAGCTGGACACCAACAGCGATGAGAAAAAGAACTACGCTGTCTGTGCTGAGGTAATCAAGAACTATTGTCAAGAAGCAGGACTTGCGGTTGAGGTTTTCGACTCTATGCATGATGGAATTCCACAGCCCAATGTTGTGGCGACTTTGGATGTGGGTGCCAAGACAACAATTCTCCTCTGTACACACTACGATGTTGTTCCCGCTGGAGATGTTGATGAATGGACAAAACCTCCCTTCAAACTGACAGTTGAGAAAGGGAAAGCCTACGGTCGTGGAGCTAGCGATAACAAGGGGAACATCGTCGCTGCAGTTAGTGCTGCTAAGAAACTCATCAAGAACGGCTCATCCAAGGTCAATTGGAAGATACTCATCAGTCCCAACGAAGAGATTGGGGGTGTTTGGGGTATTGACTATCTGATGAACGGTCCTCCTACGATACGTGGTGATTTCGGGATTGTTGTGGACTCTGGTCCCGAGTATGTAAGTACTGGAGCTAGTGGTGTCATATCCGGTACAATCACAGTCAAGGGATCTCAAGGACACGCAGGATATCCCTTCAAGTTTCCGAATGCAATTCATCTCTCAATCCCATTGATGCAGGTCATGCTCGATTATGTGGATGTCCGCAGAAAGGTTGAGTCAAAACTACCTGCACCCCCTGGAAGCCCCCATCAAACACTCTGGGGTCGATTCTCAATGACAGTCTACAAAGCTGGAAGCAAGACAAACACCATCCCCGGGAAAGCTGAGATCTCCTTTGATTGTAGGACTATTCCAGAAGAAGATATTGAAGAAGTTGTCAAGGACATCGAGGACTTTTTCGAAAAAGCAAAAGAAGAGACCTTTGTGGATGCATCTCTGGAGTTTATGACCAAGCATGCGGGTTGGGGTTCTGAGCCAGATAACAAATATATCAAGGCTTTTCATGCTGCGGTGAAAGAAACCGTGGATCCCGAAATCACAATATCTGCAGACCTTGGTGGAAACGATGGACACTATTTCACCTCTCATGGAATACCTACGGTCTGTTATGGGACTTTAAGAGATGACAACAATTATCACGGGCTTGACGAGTTCATGCACCTTGAGGACTTTGAAACGGTCAAGAAGGTTCTCGTTCATTTCGCGGAGACGTGTGACTGAATGGTTGATATACATGATATGAAGATTGGAGCACCTGGTCCTTTCCTTCCGCCTTGGGACAATGTTCTGAGGAATGCGAAGACAATCGACTCACTAGGGTATGACTCCATGGCCTTTCCTGACCACTTTGCGGGCTTCATTCCTGAGCAGATTTGGACTCCTGATATCACCCCCTTGGCAACATTCCAACAGTCACCTCACACTTACTTCGAACTATCCGCCATCATGAGTGCGTGTGCAGCGATTACTGAGAATGTACAGCTTATTTCTTCAGTCACTGAACCTTTGCGGCGTCATCCAATCCTCCTTGCACAGACCTTTCTCACTCTCGACCACATAAGTCGAGGAAGAACAGTTCTTGGCATTGGAGCTGGAGAGATTGAGAATATAGAACCTTATGGTCTGAAATACTCAGGACAAGTTGGAAAACTCCGTGAAGCTCTCGAGATTATCAGAATGGTCTGGAAGACTCATGAACCATTTGACTATGATGGAAAATATTGGAAACTGAAAGACGCGGTCATGTCACTGAGACCTGCGGAGGATGGAAAACCTCCACCAATTTGGATAGCTGCCATGGGTCCTAAGATGCTCAAATTGGCTGCTGAATATGGTGATGGATGGATTCCAACAAGCCTGAATCCCGGTGCGTACGGTGAGCGCCTGAGAGAGATTCAAAACCATAGGAAAAAGCTCGACAGAACTGGTCCTTTCACCGCTGCATTATGGAACTGGTGTATCTTGGATGAAGACCCAGCAGAATGTGAGAAAATGATGAACACTCCGCTTGCTAAGGCTTATGCACTCCTCCATCCTGCTGTCGAATGGAAGCGTCTTGGTTATGACCATCCGTTCGGAGATGATTTCCACTCATTGACAGATTATATTCCCATGAGATATGACAGAAAGACCATATTAGATGCCATTGAAAAAGTTTCACTAGAAATCATACAGGATTTCTTCATGAATGGGGACACAGAGGCAATGATTAAGCTACTCGAAGACTATGCGAGGCAGGGACTAGAACATTGCATTATGTGGAACGCTTCAGGAATGTTCAACCTAGAGAAGACCAAATCATCCTACAAGATAATGAAAGAGGTCATAGCCTATGTTAAAGGATAGGCTAGTCCTAGTTACACAAAACAAACACAAGCTCAAAGAACTTCGTCCGCTCTTCAAGAGGTACAATGTAGACTTCAACACCACACAAATTGAGAAGTATGAGATTCAATCTGATAGTGTCGAAGAGATTGCGCGTGTCGCGGCCAAGGTTGCATTTGATACTCTTCAACAACCAATTGTTTTAGATGACACTGGGTTCTTTGTCGACTCACTTAATGGCTTTCCAGGATCATATGCTGCAATCGTCCTCAAGTCAATAGGCTATCGCGGAATACTGAAACTTATGACCGACAAGGCGGAGCGGACCTCGAGGTTCAAAACAGCCGTCGGGTTCTGCGATGGTGAACATTTGGAGGTTTTCTCAGGGATTATGTCCGGAACAGTCGCACTTACGCCTGCTGGAAAGGGTGGTTTTGGCTACGATCCCATCTTCATACCTACTGGGTTCACGAAGACATATGCTGAACTCACTCTTGATGAAAAAGTAAGCATCTCCCATCGAACTAAGGCGTTTGAGGGGTTTCTTAAGTGGTACATTTCCGCACTTGACAAGCCTTAAGTCGGAAGTTACCGAGCTCTGAGATGGTTAACAATGTCAGTGAGTGAGGCAACACTAAAGGCTCTGAAAGAACTTGGTCTTACGGAATACGAGACCCATGCGTATCTTGCACTTGTCGCTGGAGGGCTGATGGGTGCGTCAGATGTTTCCACAAAATCCAAGGTTCCTTACTCAAGAATCTACGATGTCCTTGGTCGTCTAGAAGAAAAGCAGTTTATTCAGATAAAACGAACGAAACCAACCACCTACATAGCTAAAGCTCCGACTGAAGTGATGCGCTTGGTTCACCTTGATTGGGAGGCGCGGTTAAAGGAGTCTAGTAAGGTTGTCATCGAAGAGCTCCAACCTCTGTTTGAAAAAGAAACCAAGGCAACTCCGAGAGATGTTTGGGTTGTCCATGGACGTGCATCAATCTTAGCAAAAGCAATGGAGATGCTTGACTCAGCCAAAGAAGAGGTCCTATTGTCACTCCCCTCTTTTGACCTTTCAACAGAAGATATCGACACTGTTGTTGAAAGAGTGCTACTCGTCAAAGCCAAAGTTCGAATTCTTACATCTTCAATCACAGACGCACTGAAGAATGTTATACCTGAAAGGTTTGAGATTCGCACTCGAGACCGTGTTTTTGGCGTTGGTCTTGTTGTTGACCATAAGGAAACGTTGATTGTACTAGCCGGAGGGGAGGAGAATGAGGAGTTTCTTGGGATTTACTCTTCTCACGCTATCTTCGCAGCTATGAGTAGTAACTACTTTGAGTCCCTCTGGAAAGACAGCACACCTCTTTGACGGCCTTTTATGCTCTGCTCATAACGTTCTAACAGTGATATTACTCGCCTTTAGAACCGCGTCTGTGAGGGTGTTAAATGACTCAACCTGAAGCTAATATACAGGAACAGGATGAATCCGTAATGCCTGATGAAAAAGGTCCGAACTTTCAGAGTAAACTTTCGCCAAGTGCAACTGCCATCCTGCGCTTTGTGAAAACATTTGAAGAAGGGGGTCAGTTGCAGGTCTTTCAGACAGATGCTGAGTTTGAAGTACTGCAGATGATGGTTAATTCATACCGAGGGAGTCTGCATTCTCTACTAACTCGCAGGCTTGAGGAGGTTGTCAATCTCGGTGGTGTGTCGATAATCTCACAGAGAGACATCATGAGTTTAATTGTGAACCTTTGGGAAGAGAACATCTCACACTTCTCTCGGACTGAGCTTCCCTTTCTTGAGGCTGCTATAAAGAATCCTGGGTCCACTCTAAATGAACTTGCTTCAAAAGCTAGTTTGAGCTATGCACAAGCGAGAAGGGCTCAGAAGCGTCTCAATGAATCCAGAGTCCTAAAAACAGTAGGAATGTTGAACACTCACAAGCTCGGACTTGAAAGAATACTGATTATCTTTGAGTCTCCCTCCCTAGTACTGTCAGGTCCATATGTGCAGAAAACACTCATGGTGGATGGTTACTCTCCCTTAGTTCTTGTTGTTGCCACAATACCTTATGAGAAAAGAAAGGAGCTTCTTGAGACCATAGGTCTCTTCAGAGCAAGTACAGGCAGTGTATCAGTTTGGTCATTATCAGATGGAAGACCGTTTTTCAGTGGCCGTTATTTCAATAGTCACGATGGATGGACGCTTGACCTGCTCCACTTTAGACTTATGCTTCGTAAAGGTGGTGACTCATTACTCCTTGCTGATGTTGCTACTCCTTCCCCTCCAAAACCACAGAAATTCACCTTTGCAGATGTCAAGATCATAGACGCACTTGTTGATGACTTTGATAGTACTGGAAACGACATTGTGGCTTCAACTGGTCTATCATCATCTACTACCTTCAGGAAACGTGCTCAGCTTATCAAGAAACATGTGGTTCTACCAAGAGCCCGTGTGAACATCCCTCGTCTCAGTGATCGAGTAATTTGCCTTTTGAGTCCAGAATGCTCTGGTGATATCATTCCGGCATGGAATCATCTACCGATAACATATCAGAGCAGAATCCAGAATATTGAAGATTCAAGTGAGAAGAAGGTGTTACTTGTTTCAGCCCTTCCTGCAGGTTCTGGTCGTAATCTAATAGATGTACTTAATGATGAAACATCCAAGATTCATGATTACAGCGCTCATGTTGTAGCAGCTGGTACTGGTCAATCAACAAAAGTCGCATCTATGTACGATAGACGAAGTGACACATGGAAATGGGAGGTCTCGAAGTTCTTTGATGCGCTAGCATATAGTGTTGTGAGGAGAGAGGCTTCTCCTACTGATATTCCTCTTGACCTAGCATAGAAGAACAATGGGCACAACCCTAATCTTGGGGAATGTGAGCTATTCTAATGAGTACCTTATGATTGACATAATATTCTTGGGTTCTGGTGGATCGATTCCCACAGAAAGAAGAAACCACCCCGCAATTGCACTACGTTATCAAGGGTGGGTGTTACTCTTTGATGCAGGAGAAGATGTCCAAAGGCAACATGAAAGAGCTCAATTGGGACTTAACAAGAAGATGGCCATCTTCATATCACATGTTCATGCTGATCATGTTCTCGGCTTACCAGGTCTCTTACTAAGATTTTCACTCCTTGGCAGGATGAAACCCCTGAATATCTATGGCCCTCAAGAACTCATAGAGTATGTCAAAGTCAGTCAGTCAACAATCAATCTTGGAACAACATTCGAAACCGTAGTTCATGCAATTGGTCCCGGAGAAATCTTTAACGACCAAGACCTCACAGTTCGTGCCTTTGAAGTTGACCACCGTGGCTACGCTCTGGGTTATGAAATCACATGGAAGCGTCCAACTGGGAAATTCCTACCAGAAAAGGCGCGTAAACTTGGTGTACCAACAGGGCCTCTTTGGAAGGCATTAGCATCGGGAAAAACAATCGAGCTTGCTGATGGCACAACGGTTTCGCCTCAGGACGTGACAGAACCCAGTCCAAACCCTCTGAAGATAGTCTATTCTGGAGACACTAGACCTTGTGACGAGCTGAGGAATGCAGCGAAAGATGCAGCTGTTTTAATCTCTGAAGCAATGTATACCACCGAGCATGCCACACTTGCAGAGGAGAGAGGTCATTCGACAGCAGCAGCAGCGGCTGAGCTGGCCAAAGAATCAGGTGTAAAGCTCTTGGTTCTGACTCACTATAGTCCTCGATATTATGATGGTGACGAGATTATTGGTGAGGCGCAATCAGTCTATCCAAATAGTATCTTGGCACATGACCTAATGAAAATCCAAGTGAGTATGGATGGTTCCACAGTGATCTTTGACACTCCTGCGAAATGAGTCACCTTGTCAATCCTAATCTAAGGGCTTTCATTGTGTGTCTTGTGAGCATGCGTTTAACGATCTTAGTCCTGTACTCGGAGAAGGTCGCAATTCTTGCTACAACATTTGTAAAATATTTCCGCATCACTGGGTCCTCTGAAGCTATCTGGAATAGCAGGTCAGTATGTTTGTATGACCTGTGAAGTATTCCAGCAAGCCATCTAGTATCTGCCAATTCACGTCCAACTGTTTTCTTCAGCTGGTTATCATATTCCTTTACGTGAAGTGGTGCCTTGGTTTCGATGGTTTCTGAGGCTATTTTAGCAGCCAGTATTCCTGATTGAATTGCATAAGAGATGCCCTCTCCAGTTAATGGGGATACAAGTCCTGCCGCATCTCCCACAAGCATACCTCTTCTTCCGATTAATCGATCTAGTTTACCTCCCAGAGGTAACCTGTATGAAATTTTGCTAGATTCATCCAGTTCAATACCTTTCTCCTCTCTTATTCTTGAAACAAATCTATGCCAAGTCTTCTGGAGAGCTTCCTGTTTGTCCATTCGGCAGCCTACACCTATGTTGAAACCATCTCTTTTTGGAAAACACCACGCATAACCCCATGGCACAATTCCAAAGAATAGCTCGATTGCCGGAGAATTATCAATTTTGTTTCTCATCATCACCGATTCAACTTCTCCGACACTCAATTGTATCGTCGCCTGTATGCATAGAGCGATTTGTTCCGGCGCCCACTTTGTTCGAATACCTAGTTCCCTTGCTATTATCCCATTGACACCATCTGCTCCAACAAGGATGTGCGACTTATACGAGTCACCAACTACCAGTGCTCTTACTGCTGATCGAAGTTGTTCAATCCCAACAACCTCAGTATCCTGAATGACCTCCACACCTGCATTTTCTGCCTTCTGCAACAGATATGCATCAAACTCACTTCTTGTTACTATATGTCCAATGAGCTGCTCACTTGTCAAACTCAAAATGCTCTCAGGAGTATGTATTACTGCTGTATTGAACGTCTGTTCAACTAGCGGGGAGATATCGATGTCAAGGTTCTGGATTGTCCGTGGTCCCAGTGCTCCTCCACATGGTTTTTCCCGTGGATGATGTTCTTTTTCAAGTAGGACTACATCTAGACCTGCCTTTGCTGCTAGTCGTGCACATGTTGCACCTGCTGGACCTCCACCGACAACAGTCAGGTCATACAATTACAATCACCTGAATCACATTCCACTTATCGCAACATGGATAAATCTCCTTTTACGTCACCACAATTGGCGACTTACCTTGGTTTCTAAAGAAACAATAAAGATCTGTATCATCACTACAGGTGGAACAATCTCAAGCATTTATGATCCTGGTACTCAAGCATTACGTCCGGGTCTTTCAGTCGATGAACTTCTTGACAGACTTCCGAAAGAACTGGGAAACATCGAAGTTCTCCGGAAAGAACTGTTTTCACTTGACTCAGCAAATGCTCAACCACATCACTGGCAGGAACTGGCCAGTACAATCAAGGCAGTCAGTGAGGAGATCCCAGACCTTCAAGGTATAGTTGTTTCACATGGAACTGATACCATGACTTACTCCGCCGCAGCCGTGAGTTTCATGGTTCAGGATTTTGGAAAACCTATTGTGTTCACAGGAGCGCAAATTCCGGCATCTGTCCCATGGAGTGACGGACCGCGTAATCTTTTAGATTCAATACGAGTGGCAGCTTTCGGAGACCTGGGTGAAACCTGCATAGTTTTCAATGGTGAGATACATCGTGCAACACG